>NZ_JBHXJG010000432.1:0-3222 GCF_042723425.1 Streptomyces sp. NPDC058375
CTGCCCCGGCTCGCGCTGTCCGTGCGGTCGCGCGGCTTCGCGCAGCGCGCGGCGCGCCGGGCCGAGCTGACCGGCGCTCTGCGCGCGGCGGCCCGGCGGGCGGCGGGCGCTCACGCGGGGAGCTGGGGGCGGGTGCACGCGGTGCTGGACGACAGCTTCTCCTCGTCCGGTTCGGGGCAGAAGCGGCGCCGGCCGCTCGCCGTGGCGCTGGCCTGCCACCACCTGCTGGAGGTGCTGGCCGCGCCGGGCGGGTACCGGGGGCTGTGGACCTCGGGGGCGGGCGACGCGCTGCTCGTACGTCCGTGGGGGCCGACCCCGCTGGGGATGCGGGTCCTGGACGCGCTGGAGCCGGGGGCCGGTGGGGCTGCTCCGGACCGGCTGGTGATCGTCTCGGACGGCTGGGACAACGCCCCGGCGGGGCTGGCGGGCGAGGTGCTGCGGGTGTGGCGGCGTCGGCTGGATCCCGCGCGGCGGACGGCGGTGGTGCACGTCAACCCCGTATACGACGCGGACGGTTTCGACGTGCGGCGGCTGGCGGCGGGGGTGGCGACGGCCGGGATCCGGGACGCGGAGGATCTGCCCGCGCTGGTGGAGATCGCCCGGTTCGCGGAGGGGCGCGCGGGGCCGGAGGAGTTGTACGCGTATCTGGACCGGCAGGTGGCCCGGTTCACCGGCGAGGGCGGCGAGGAGGGTGGTTCCGTGCCCGCGCCGTTGTCGGCACCGGTGACCGCCCGCTCCGCGCACGCGTCCGGGCTGGAGCCGGCCCCCGGCGACTCGCCCCGCGCCGGCGTTCGACGGGCAGGTGACCCAGCGGACCGGCCGGAGCCGACCCGCGCGAATCGGCCCGCGCACGCGTCCGACGAGGAGGTAACCCCGTGAACCGGCTGGAGCTGACCGGGCTCACCACCGGGCCCGCGCAGGTGTGGGGCGGGATCCGGCTCGTCCCGCTGCTCCGCGACGCGCCGGTGGAGGGGCTGCGGCTGCACCGCGAGGTGTACGAGGGCCTCGGCCCGGGGGTCGTCGAGCTCGGCCCCCGGGAGCGCTATCTCTCGTACATCCCGCACGGGCTGGTCGCCGACTGGTCGGGTGAGGAGGAGGACGGCCGGGGCCCGGGGACGGGCCGGCAGTCCGCCGCGTACGGCACCCAGTTCGGTGGGAGCGACGCGCCCCGGGCCATCCCCCTGCCGCCGATGCCGCACCATCGGATGGCCAAGCGGCGGCCCGGTGACCGGCTGCGGTTCCTGCCGCTGCACCTGGCACTGGAGGGGTATCTCGCGCTGCACTTCGGCGGTCCGTCGGTCGCCTGGGAGGAGTGGTCGCGCTCGGCCCTGCGCGACGGGCTCTCGCCGCGCGCGGAGGACGCGTACCTCGGGCTGTCGGTGCGCGGGCTCGGGGACGCGCTGCGGATCTTCGAGATCCATTCGGGCCAGTGCGGGGTGATGGTGTACGTCTCCGACGCGCTCGCCGCCGCGTTCGTCGTCCCGCACCCGGACGACTACCGCCTGCTGCACGCTTCGCTGGTGGAGGACCTCTACGGGGAGCTGGTGCACCAGTACGCGCTGTACGGGGCTCCGGTGGCGGAGACTCCGGTGCGGATCGGGGGCGCGGAGCACATCCGGGACCTCGGCGGGCTGCGGGCGGCCGCCCGGGCGCAGGAGCGGGCGTGGGCGCAGGCGCACGACACCCTGTTCGCGGGGGAGCTGCTGGACACCGCGTACGCCTTCGACCGGGTGTACCGGATGAAGTCCTTCACCCTGTGGCGCTTCCTGCCGCCGTTCGTCCGGGACTCGGGCGGGCAGCACATCGGGGAGACGATCACCGACCACAAGGGGCAGGTCGCCTACCTCAAGACGTTCCGGCTCTCGGATGCCCAGATCCGCCGGGGCCATCTGCTGCGGACCGTGGCCGGGGCCGGCTGGGAGCTGGACCGGGCGGCCGCCGCGCTGGGGTCGAGCCGGGAAGAGCTGGTGCGCCGGATGCGGGCGGCCGGGTTCTCGGCGCTGCTCAAGAGCGGTCTCTGAGCGTCGGCGAGGCTCCCGGGCCCCACGGAAAACCGCAGGAAACCTCGGTAACACGGGGTTCACATCCGGGCAACGGTCGGGAAATCGCGTCTTGCCAAGCTGCGCTGCATAGACCGCTGCACCCGCAAAGGATGGCGTCCGTGACGTTCAAGGCTGAGTACATCTGGATAGACGGCACCGAGCCGACCGCCAAGCTTCGCTCCAAGACGAAGATCATGGACGGCACGCCCTCGGGTGACGTGGCGGATCTGCCCATCTGGGGATTCGACGGTTCCAGCACCAACCAGGCCGAGGGCCACGCGTCCGACCGGGTGCTGAAGCCCGTCTTCACCTGTCCGGACCCGATCCGCGGCGGTGACGACGTCCTCGTCCTGTGCGAGGTCTTCAACATCGACATGACGCCGCACGAGTCCAACACCCGGGCCGCGCTGCGTCCGGTCGCCGAGCAGTTCGCGGGCCAGGCCCCGATCTTCGGCATCGAGCAGGAGTACACCTTCTTCGACGGTCACCGGCCGCTCGGCTTCCCCGAGGGCGGCTTCCCGGCCGCGCAGGGCGGCTACTACTGCGGGGTCGGCGCGGACGAGATCTTCGGCCGCGAGATCGTGGAGAAGCACCTCGACAACTGCCTGGCGGCGGGGCTCGGGATCTCCGGCATCAACGCCGAGGTCATGCCCGGCCAGTGGGAGTTCCAGGTGGGCCCGCTGTCCCCGCTGGAGGTCTCCGACCAGCTGTGGGTGGCCCGTTGGCTGCTCTACCGCACCGCCGAGGACTTCGACGTCTCCGCGACCCTGGACCCGAAGCCGGTCAAGGGTGACTGGAACGGCGCGGGCGCGCACACCAACTTCTCGACCAAGGCGATGCGCGAGGGCTACGACGCGATCATCACCGCCTGCGAGTCGCTGGGCGAGGGCTCCAAGCCGCTGGACCACGTGAAGAACTACGGCGCGGGCATCGACGACCGGCTCACCGGTCTGCACGAGACCGCCCCGTGGAACGAGTACAGCTACGGCGTCTCCAACCGCGGCGCCTCGGTCCGTATCCCGTGGCAGGTCGAGCAGGACCAGAAGGGCTACATCGAGGACCGCCGTCCCAACGCCAACGTCGACCCGTACGTCGTCACGCGGCTGATCGTCGACACCTGCTGCACCGCGCTGGAGAAGGCCGACCAGGTCTGATCCCGACACCGGTCCTGCGTGAGGGG
>NZ_JBHXJG010000433.1:0-3218 GCF_042723425.1 Streptomyces sp. NPDC058375
GTGTCAGCCGTCCTGCGGTCTACGGCTCGAACTTGTACCCCAGCCCCCGCACGGTGACGAGGTAGCGCGGGGCGCCAGGGTCGGGCTCGATCTTGGCGCGCAGGCGCTTGACGTGGACGTCGAGGGTCTTGGTGTCGCCGACGTAGTCCGCGCCCCAGACCCGGTCGATGAGCTGCATACGGGTGAGCACGCGGCCCGCGTTGCGCAGGAGCATCTCCAGCAGGTCGAACTCCTTGAGCGGGAGGTCGACCTTGCCGCCGGAGACGGTGACGACGTGCCGGTCGACGTCCATCCGGACCGGGCCCGCCTCCAGGGCGGCCGGGGTGACCTCCTCCGGCTCGCCGCGACGGCGCAGGACGGCCCGGATGCGGGCGACGAGTTCGCGGGAGGAGAAGGGCTTGGTGACGTAGTCGTCGGCTCCTATCTCCAGCCCGACGACCTTGTCGATCTCGCTGTCCTTGGCGGTGACCATGATCACCGGGACGTTGGAGCGGCTGCGGAGCTGGCGGCACACCTCGGTGCCGGGCAGGCCGGGCAGCATCAGGTCGAGGAGGACCAGGTCGGCGCCGTTGCGCTCGAACTCGTCCAGACCGTCGGGACCGGTCGCCGCGATGGCGACCTCGAAACCTTCCTTGCGCAGCATGTAGGACAGGGCGTCGCTGAAGGATTCCTCATCCTCGACGACAAGCACTCGGGTCACGGTCGAGCCTCCGGGGCAGGGAAGGGGTCAAAGGTGTCGGTCTCGTACGGCCCCTCGTCGTCGCCGTTGACGATAAGCGGTCCGCCGGTGGTGCGCTCCCTCGTGGCGCCCGTTTCGGGCAGCCGGAGGGTGAAGGTGGAGCCCTGTCCCTCGGAGCTCCAGACGGTGACCTCCCCGCCGTGCGAGGCGGCCACGTGTTTGACGATGGCGAGGCCGAGACCGGTGCCACCGGTGGCCCGTGAGCGGGCCGGGTCGACGCGGTAGAAGCGCTCGAAGACCCGTTCGCGGTCCTTCTCGGAGATGCCGATGCCCTGGTCGGTGACGGCTATCTCGATGAGGTCCCCACCGGGCGAGGCGAGGCGGCGTGCGGCGATGCCGACGCGGGTGTGGGCGGGGCTGTAGTTGACGGCGTTCTCGACGAGGTTGCCGAGCGCGCCGACGAGCTGGCCGCGGTTGCCCCAGACCGTGAGGCCCTCGGCGCCCGCGGAGGCCATGGTGATCTGTTTGGAGCCGGCCTGCTGGCGGCAGCGGTCGATCGCCTCGGCGACCAGCGTCTCCACCTTGACCGGCTCGGCGTCTTCCAGCGGGTCGTCGTTCTGCACCCGGGAGAGGTCGATGAGCTCCTGGACGAGGTTGGTGAGCCGGGTCGCCTCGATCTGCATCCGCCCGGCGAACCGCTCCACGGCCTCCGGGTCGTCGGAGGCGTCCATGACCGCCTCGGAGAGCAGGGAGAGCGCTCCGGTCGGGGTCTTGAGCTCGTGGCTGACGTTGGCGACGAAGTCGCGCCGTACCGCTTCTATCCGGCGGGCCTCGGTGAGGTCCTCGACGAGCAGCAGCACCAGCCGGGAGCCGAGGGGGGCGACCCGGGCGGAGACGGCGAGGGTGTCCCCCCGGCCCGTGCCGCGCCGGGGCAGGTCCAGCTCGACCTGCCGTATCTCGCCGTCCCGCCGGGTGTCCCGGGCCATGTTGAGCATCGGCTCGACGGCCAGCCGGCCGCCTCTGACCAGGCCCAGGGCGTACGCCGCCGAGCTGGCCTTGACCACGCTGTCGCTCTCGTCGAGGACGACGGCCGAGGAGCTGAGTACGGAGAGGACGGTGTCCACTCCGGGGGGAAGAGCCGCGTTGCTGTCCGGCCGCAGCGAAGTGCGCGTGGGCCGTTTCAGGTCGCGCTCGCTCCAGCGGAACGCCAGCATGGCGATCACACCGGTCAGGAGACCGGCGATCGCAGCAGCTGCGGCGACCGCCGCGTTCACGTCCATGCTTCAAGGTTATGCGGGTGCGACGACACTCTCCCAGCCGTCCGAGTGCCATCTCGAACACTCGTCGCCCAGAGTTCACCGAGGGGTAGGAGCCGGTTCACTTAGGAGGCCGGATCCGGACGCGTTACGGCCCCACCGTGTAACCGTGGGGGTCGGTCCGAGACCCCGGCCTCAGTTTGGAACTGGAGAGGGACTTCCATGCGCGACGCTTACCACGAGGAACTCGATTCGATCGGAGAAGGCCTGGTCGAGATGGCCCGGCTGGTCGGCTCGGCGATCGGCCGGGCGACCACGTCCATGCTGGACGCCGATCTGACGCTGGCGGAGAACGTGATCGCCGGCGACCAGAAGGTCGACGACCTCCAGCACGACCTGGAGGCCCGCGCCATCGCGCTCCTGGCCCGCCAGCAGCCGGTGGCCACCGACCTGCGCATCGTGGTGACCTCGCTGCGGATGAGCGCCGATCTGGAGCGCTCGGGCGACCTCGCCCAGCATGTGGCGAAGCTGGCCCGGCTGCGCTTCCCGCAGTCGGCGGTCCCGCACGACCTGCACGCCACCATTCTGGAGATGGGCCAGCTCGCCCAGCGCCTGATGGCCAAGGCGGCCGAGGTCATCATCACCAAGGACGTCGATCTGGCGCTCCAGCTGGAGCAGGACGACGACGAGATGGACCTGCTGCACCGCACGCTGTTCCAGCACCTGATGGACGACCGCTGGAAGCACGGCATCGAGACGGCCGTCGACGTGACGCTGCTGGGCCGCTACTACGAGCGCTTCGCCGACCACGCGGTGTCGGTCGCCAAGCGCGTGGTCTACCTGGTGACGGGCGAGCACGCGGACGAGATCCAGGCGGCGGCCCCGGTCGAGGGCGCGTAGCCGGGGGGCGTACATACGTTCCTGCGCGCGTGCGCCGTTGATGCGCCCGCCGGGATGGGCATGCAATGGGACGGGGGCGGCGCCGTGGCCGTACGCAGCGGGTCATGCCGTACGTCCCCGGCGGCGGCGCACCGGCGTCCGCCGCCCAGCCGTATGCCCTGAGGAGGGACCATGGCCGATTCCCCCATGACCGAACCCCAGCAGGAGACCCCGACCGAAGTGGTGCACCTGCCCGTGCTCGGTGCCTGCGGATGCGGGTCGGGCTGCGGGTGCGGCTGCCAGTCCGGTGCCCCGTGCCAGTGCGGCGGCTGCTCCGGCTGACCCGTACCCGCCTCCGTACCCGTGACAGGTACGAACGCGCGGCGCCCGCCCGGAGCAAGGTC
>NZ_JBHXJG010000434.1:0-3185 GCF_042723425.1 Streptomyces sp. NPDC058375
CCCGATGGGTCCGGTCAGCGTGTGCCGGGTGTGTCCTCGCTGAGAGGGCGGGCCAGCAGGGGAGCCCCCGGGACCTGGTGGCCGCCGCTGGCGAGCATGCGGACCTCGCCCCGGTCGCTGATCTCGGCGCGGACGATCCCTGTCTCGTCCTCGTACACCGGGAACCCGCCGGCCCCCAGCCGGTCGGTCAGCCGGACGCAGACCACGTCGTCCGCGGCGCCGGACATCTGGAAGATCAGCTCGTAACGCTCGGTGTGCATCTGATTCATGACGTTCTCCCGGCCGGGCACGGAGAATACGGCCCTGCCGCCATTGTTTCGCACCACGGCGTGTCCCGCCCGGGGAGCGACGGCCAACGGGCGGAGCCGCCCGGTCGATCGGGTGACTCCGCACGGTAGGGCAACATGACCGGAGTCCTGGAGGGCTAGGCATGCGTGCATGAGACTTGAGCCTCGACGAATGAACAGTGCCTCCTCCCGTTCCCGCACGCTTCAGGCGGTCGGTGCCCTCGGCCTGGCCGCGGCCACGGCCGTCCTGATGACCGGATGCGGTCAGAGCTCGGACAGCGCGACGAACGCGGCCACCTCCGAGGCCGCGAAGGTCGTCCCGCAGCAGCAGACGACGTCGCCCTCGGCCACCGCCCAGCTGACCGAGGACCAGCAGGAGCGCAAGGAGGTGCTCGACGCCACGAAGGTCACCTTCGACGACGCGGCCACCACCGCCACCGGCGAGGTCGCCGGGAGCAAGCTGGTCGACATCGACCTGGAGGGCGTGGACGACGACGACCGCGACGCGAGCCCCAGCCCGACCGCGACCGGCAGTCCCACGGGATCGCCCAGCCCGACCGGCTCCCCGAGCCCGACCGGAACCGGCGCCTCCAGCCCCAGCGCGAGCCCGGGCGCGGACGGCCCGGTCTGGATCGCGGAGGTCGCGGAGAAGGACGGCACGATCCACACCGTCCGCATCAACGCGGTCGACGGCAAGGTGATCGAGGCCCGCGTCGACGCGGACCAGGACGCGGACGACAAGAAGCAGACGGCCGACCAGCTCGCCCAGGCCACCCAGACCCCGCAGCAGGCGGCCAAGGTCGCCACCGGGAAGAAGAAGGGGACGGTCACCTCCGTCAGCCTCGACGACAACGACGGCAAGGGCGTCATCTGGCAGGTCGACGTGGTCGGCTCCGACTGGAAGAAGACCACCTTCGACGTGGACGCCAAGAACGACACCATCGTCCGCGAGGAGACCGACGAGGACTGACCCCGCCCCGTAGACCCCGAAGGGGTACGCCGGACGCCCGGCGTACCCCTTCCCGCGTTCCTGGACGCTCTCGGTCTCAGTACGCGCCGCCCGGCTCCCGGCGGTCGAGCAGCCGGCAGACGAAGTCCTCCTGGAGCTTGCGGAGGGTGGCCAGCAGCCGAGGGTTCGTCGCGCTGTTCACCTGGGAGGTGAGAGAGACGGTCAGCGACCGCTTGCCGTCCTTGGTGGACGCTGCCAGCTGTGTGTAGCCGGGGAAGTTGCCGGTGTGGCCGTACACGGTGCCGCAGCGCGTCGCGTACGAGAAGACGGCGAGACCGGCTCTGTTACGCCCGGGGCCTGCGGGCTCGGAGCTGCCCGCCACGAACGACAACTGCTGTTCGCGGACCGCCGGGCCGAGCCCCAGCCCGCCGGCGTAACCGCGGATGAACGCTCCCAGGTCGCGGGGCGTGGAGACGATGCCGCCCGACGCCCACACACCCGAGGCGCTGAGCACCGTGCTGACGTCCTCCGGCGCGCCCGGCTGGTCCACCGCGTAGCCGTGCAGATAGGGCGTGGGCAGCCGGTAGCCCTGCGGGAGGCTGGTGTCGCGCAGGCCGAGCGGCCGGTAGACCAGCTCCGCCAGGAGCCTCTCGTACCGCTGTCCCGTCGCCGCCTCGGCCATCAGCGCCACGGCGATGTTGTCGGAGTTGGAGTAGCGGTACGTGGACCCGGGCCGGAACCGCAGCGGGTCACCGGCGACGTAGTCCAGCAGCCGACGGGAGTCGAAGCGCCTGCGGGGATCGGCCGTCAGCTCGGCGATGAACGTCGGGTCCTCGGTGTAGTCGGGGAGCCCGCTGGTGTGGTTCAGGAGCTGGCGGAGCGTCACCCGGTGCCAGGCGGCGGGCAGCCGGGGCAGCCGCCTGCCGATGGTGTCGTCCAGGCCGAGCGCGCCCCGCTCGGCCAGTTGCAGGGCGACCGATCCGCTGAAGGCCTTCGCCGTGCTGGCGATCCGCATGTGGTCGGTGGTTCTGGGCGGGCGCCCGGTGGAGAGCTGCGACGTACCCGCCCGGTACACCTCGCTCCGGCCGCCGGACGTGAGGACGGCGATGGCGCCGGGCGGCCCTCCCGGGGTGTCCACCAGCGTCTGGAGCCCGCGCCGCAACGCCCGGTCGACCGGCCCGTGCGGGCCGCCGCCGTCTCCGCCCGCGTGGGCCGGACCGGTCATCAGCCCGGCGAGCGATGCGGCGGCAAGGGCTGCGACGACGGCTCTCTGCCGCCGAGGGCGGGGGAGCGGGGCGTCCGGACGGGAACGTGCGGGCACGGGGGCCTCCTGAAGACGGTGGGCGACGGGCTTGGCGGAGCGGTACGGTCCGCTCCCGCGAGCCCCAGCATCGGGCGGCCGGACGGTGCTTGCCCCCGAGGTGGACCATCCGGGCGACCACCGCCACACCGCCGGCGCCGGGCCGCGCGCCCGGCCCTCGCCCGCCTTGCCCGCGCGCCCGGCCCTGCATGGCTCGCGCCCTGCCCGCGCTCCTGGCCCCTGCCGTCCTTCGCTCCCCGCCCCCGCCTTCTCCGGCGGCGGCACGGGTCAGTGCGCCGGGGGAGCGCCCCCGCTCAGATCCAGGACGTACCGCCGCCCGGGACGGTCGCCGAACATGACGTCCTCCAGCGGCTCGAACCCCGCACGCGCCAGCACCGCGCGGGAGCCCGTGTTGTCCAGCGTCGTCTCCGCGCGCAGGGCGGTCAGCCCGTACTCCTCGACCGCCAGCACGCAGATCCGCTGGACCGCCCAGGTCGCCAGGCCCTGCCCCGCGGCCTTCTCCGCTATCCGGTAGCCCAGCTCGGCCGAACCGTCCCGCACCTCGACGAGGTTGATCCGGCCGAGGACGCCGCCGTCGGCGTCCTCGATGAGGTGCAGGTGGTGCAAGCCCGCGTCCTGCTCGGCGAGC
>NZ_JBHXJG010000435.1:0-3177 GCF_042723425.1 Streptomyces sp. NPDC058375
TCGGGGCCGTAGCCGCCCGCCTTGCCGGAGCGGGCGTACCCGGAGCCGGGCAGCTTGTCGCCGTACGCCTCCTGGACGCGGGCCCGGTACGCGTCCAGCGTGGTGCCCTTCGCGCCCACGGCGGTCCTCGCGTCCTGGTCGAGCGGGAGGAGCCGGGAGCCGTCGTGGACGTACCAGGCGTCGATCTGCGGTTCGCGGAAGACGGTGCCGCCGGGGAGCGCCCGGGCGCCCTGGGCGACGTAGCGGGCCTCGTCGTCGCCGGTGGCGATGTTCACCACCTGCCAGTCGCCGCCGGCGCCCGCCCCGGGGAGGGTCCACAGGGAGGCCTTCTGGCCGTCGGAGGAGACGGCGGTGCTGGCCAGGTAGTCCAGGGTGCTCGGGGCGGCTCCGGGCTGTCCGGCGACGAAGGCGGCCGACAGCGTGCGTACGGGGACGGCCTTCCCCTCGATCCTCGGTGCGCTCGCCTTCCTGCTCACCGCGCCCTCCCGGGCGAAGAACCGGGACAGGGTGTCCAGGGTCGCGGGCTCGGTGGCGGCCTCGTGGGCCGCTTCGAGGGTCGTGGCGGTCAGCTTCGGCGGGGCCGTCCGGCCGTCGTCGGCGAGGGCGGGGGCCGCGGCGGTGAACAGGGCGGTGGCGGTGAGTGCGGTGGCGACGGCGAGGCGCCGGGTGGTCGCGGTCATGTCCTCACGCCCCGATCCGGTAGAGCGAGTGGGTCCAGGAGAACTCGTTGTTGTTCACGTACCAGGCGTGCGAGGCCCAGTTGTAGCGGTCGCTGGAGGGCCAGGGGTCGCCCCAGTAGACCCAGCTGTTGGCGTCGTCGTACCCGTAGATGACATGCATGTGGCCGCCGCCGGACGACCACTGGATCCGGGTCTCGATCGGGCGCTGGGCGGATATCTCGGCCTGCACGGTCGGGTAGCGCAGCCAGCCGGTGACGTAACTGCCGGGTCTGACCCCGGCCCAGGACAGGCCGGTCTGGACGTTGCCCAGGGTGGCCTGCGAGTTGGGGCACTGGGAGTTCTGGCTGCGGTTGAAGGCGGCGTTGCAGAACTGGTTCTGGGAGTAGCCGCGGCCGAACCAGGCGGCGATGGTGTTGCCGCCGGCCGCCCAGCACCAGTTGCTCTGCTGTTGCGCCTGCATGGTGATGTCGAGCCGCTGGGCGGCGGTGACGCCGGCCGTGTCGGACGACGGGGCGGCGGTGGCGGTGCCCGCGGGGACGGCGAGCAGGACGGCGGCCAGGAGGGCGGTGAACGAGAACCTTCCGGGCCTTCCGGTCCGTCTGGGGCTGACTTTTCGGTTGCGCATGGCGTTCCTCCCGAAACGGGGGTGGGGATCGGAGGAGCGCGTCCGGACGCTGACGATGAGCATCCGGCGTTGTCCGGAGCAGGTCAACACGCTTCAATGCGAGGTGACATCACGGTGTGAACGGCACGGCGTCCGTGTGAACGGCCCCGCCCCGGTCACCTGCTCCCCCGCATCCCCCGGGGGTCGGTGTCGCCACTCCCCACGTGAACGTTCACCGGAGGCCCGCCCATGCGGCAGACCGAGACCGAGTTGGCGCAGGTTCTGCGGACCGGACCGTTCCATCTGGCGTTGCGCACCGCTCTGTCGGTGCGCGGGCTGCCGCTCCAGCGGGTGCAGCACCACCTGGCGCACCGGGGCGTCAAGCTCGGGGTGACCAGCCTCAGTTACTGGCAGCAGGGTGTGCGCCGCCCCCGGCGGGCAGAGTCGCTGCGGGCCGTCGCCGCGCTGGAGGAGGTGCTCGCCCTGCCGGACGACTCGCTGCTGCGGCTGCTGCGCGACGGCGACGCCCCGGCGGAGGGGGAGCGTCCGGCGGGGCGTTCGTACCGCTCGCTGATGGAGGCGTCGGGCTCGGTGGAGCGGCTTCTCGCGGCGATGGAGTCACCGGTGGACGGCGGGCTGCACACCGTGGGACATCAGGAGCGGGTACGGATCGGGGCACGGCGCGAGCTGGCGGGCCGCACCTCCCGGCATGTGGTGCGCGCGCACCGGGACGGCGTGGACCGCTATCTCGCCGTGCACCGGGGCGACCCCGACTGCGACCCGTCGCGGATCGCGGTGCGGGCCCTGGAGAACTGCCGGACGGGCCGGGTCCGCTGGGACGGGGACGTGGGGGTGCTGGTGGCGGAGCTGCTGTTCGACACCCGGCTGCGGTCCGGCGAGACGTACCTCTTCGGGTACGGCTTCGACGACGGTACGGCCGGGGCGAGCGGCGAGTACGTGCGCGGCTTCACCTTCGGGGGCGGGCAGTACGTGCTCCAGGTCGGCTTCGACGAGGCGGCGCTCCCGGTGCGGTGCCGCCGGTTCGCCCAGGCGTCGGCGGGGGCGGCGCGCGGGGCCCGCGGGGACCTCACGCTGACCGGCCGGCACCGGACCGTGCACCTGGTGGAGGAGGGCGTAGCGCCCGGGCTGATCGGGATCGACTGGGACTGGGAGTGAGCGGCCCGGGTGCGGCCTTCTGGAACTCGCACCCGGTGCGGCCTTCCGGAGCCCGCGCGCCCCGGGCCAGGGGCCTCAGGCGTCGGAGCCCGCGGCCAAGGGTCTCAGGCGTCGGGGCCCGCGACGAGCTTTCCGCCCTCGGCGGTGACCGGTACGGCGGGCAGCGGCACGGTGGCCGGGCCCTTCACCGGCTGCCCGGTGGTCATGTCGAAGCGGCTGCCGTGGCAGGGGCAGTGGCCCTCGGTGCCCTCGACCTTGTCCAGGACACAGCCGCCGTGGGTGCACTGGGCGCTGAACGCCTTGTACTCGCCCTTCGCCGGGCAGACCACGACCACGCGCTGCTCGCGGTAGAGCTTGGCTCCGCCGACGGGCACCTCGGAGGCGGCACCGAGGTCCACGGGCGCGGTGGGGGTGGGGTTCCTGGCGTGGCCGAGCTTGGACTCGGTGGAGCAGGCGGCCGCTCCCAGCCCGGCGGCACCGGCGAGCGCGGCGCCCTTCAGCACGGTACGGCGGGCGGCGGGCAGGCCGGGCATGCGGACTCCACGGGGTGTCGTTCGAGGCGGATCGCGGTGGATCACCGCGATCGGGGTCGCCGGACGGACGCGGAGCGACGACGGCGACCGCGTGCCGGTGACAGAACCGACGATACCGGCGGGGAACGGGAGCCTTGCGGGCGGGCCGCCCACACCGATGGCGGCGGCCCCCGTCGTCCTGCGG
>NZ_JBHXJG010000436.1:0-3109 GCF_042723425.1 Streptomyces sp. NPDC058375
GACGGGGACACACCCCGTCGGCCCGTCGTCTTGTCGGTTCCGACGGTTTGTCAGTGCGAGCCGATAGCCTGCGGGAACAGATGAACGAGTGGGCGTGGTGAGCGTCAAGGACAGGGGGGCTCCATGCGGGTTCTGGGTGTCGACCCCGGGCTGACCCGGTGCGGTGTCGGTGTGGTCGAAGGGGTCGCGGGCCGCCCGCTGACCATGCTCGGCGTCGGCGTCGTGCGCACCCCCTCCGACGCGGAGCTGGGCGACCGGCTCGTCGCCATCGAGCGCGGCATAGAGGCCTGGCTCGACGAGCACGATCCGGGTCACGTGGCCGTGGAGCGGGTCTTCGCCCAGCACAACGTCCGTACGGTCATGGGCACCGCCCAGGCCAGCGCGGTCGCGATGCTCTGCGCCGCCCGCCGCGGCATCCCCGTCGCCCTGCACACCCCCAGCGAGGTCAAGGCGGCCGTCACCGGCTCCGGCCGCGCCGACAAGGCCCAGGTCGGCGCGATGGTGACCCGGCTGCTGCGGCTGGACGCCCCGCCCAAGCCCGCCGACGCCGCCGACGCCCTGGCCCTTGCCATCTGCCACATCTGGCGCGCCCCTGCACAGAACCGCCTCCAGCAGGCCGTCGCCGCTCACCACCGCACGCCTCGCACGCCTCGCACGCCTCGCACGCTGAAAGGCCGCACCGCATGATCGCCTTCGTCTCCGGCCCGGTGGCCGCCCTCGCCCCGACCACGGCCGTCATCGAGGTCGGCGGCATCGGCATGGCCGTCCAGTGCACCCCGCACACCCTCGCCGACCTGCGCGTCGGCAAGGAGGCCCGGCTCGCCACCTCGCTGGTCGTCCGGGAGGACTCCCTCACCCTGTACGGCTTCGCCGACGACGACCAGCGGCAGGTGTTCGAGCTGCTCCAGACCGCCAGCGGAGTCGGACCCCGGCTCGCGCAGGCGATGCTCGCCACCCACAGCCCCGACGCCCTGCGCCTGGCAGTCTCCACCGGCGACGAGAAGGCGCTCACCGCCGTTTCCGGCATCGGCAAGAAGGGCGCCCAGAAGCTGCTGCTGGAGCTGAAGGACCGGCTCGGCGAACCGGTCGGCGCGCACATCGGCCAGCAGGGCATCGGCACCCCCGTGACCTCCGGCTGGCGCGACCAGCTCCAGGCCGCCCTGATCGGCCTCGGCTACGCGAGCCGCGAGGCCGACGAGGCCGTCAACGCCGTCGCCCCGCAGGCCGAGGCCGCCGTCGCCGAGGGCACCGCACCCCCCGTGCCCCAGCTGCTGCGGGCCGCCCTGCAGACTCTCAACCGCGCCCGCTGACCGGCACCGAACCACCGAAGAGGCCCTTGATGAACTGGGACGAGACCGGACCCGAGACCGACGAGCCGACCGGCCCGGCCTTCGACGACCGGCTGGTCGATGCGGACGCGGACGGCGAGGACACCGCGGTCGAGGCGGCCCTGCGCCCCAAGGACCTGGAGGAGTTCGTCGGCCAGGAGAAGGTCCGCGAACAGCTCGACCTGGTCCTCAAGGCGGCCCGCGCCCGCGGCGCCACCGCCGACCATGTGCTGCTCTCCGGCGCTCCCGGCCTCGGCAAGACCACCCTCTCCATGATCATCGCCGCCGAGATGAACGCCCCGATCCGGATCACCTCCGGTCCCGCCATCCAGCACGCCGGCGACCTCGCGGCGATCCTCTCCTCCCTCCAGGAGGGCGAGGTCCTCTTCCTCGACGAGATCCACCGCATGTCCCGGCCCGCCGAGGAGATGCTCTACATGGCGATGGAGGACTTCCGCGTCGACGTCATCGTCGGCAAGGGCCCCGGCGCCACCGCGATCCCGCTGGAGCTGCCCCCCTTCACCCTGGTCGGGGCCACCACCCGGGCCGGGCTGCTCCCGCCCCCGCTGCGCGACCGATTCGGCTTCACCGGGCACATGGAGTTCTACGCCCCCGCCGAGCTGGAGCGCGTCATCCACCGCTCCGCCCGCCTCCTGGACGTCGAGATCGACGTGGAGGGCGCCGCCGAGATCGCCGGACGTTCCCGCGGCACCCCCCGTATCGCCAACCGGCTGCTGCGGCGCGTCCGCGACTACGCCCAGGTCAAGGCGGAGGGAGCCATCGACCGGGAGATCGCCGAGGCGGCCCTCAAGGTGTACGAGGTTGACGCCCGCGGACTCGATCGGCTGGACCGCGCCGTCCTCGGCGCCCTGCTGAAACTCTTCGGCGGCGGCCCCGTGGGCCTGTCCACCCTGGCGGTCGCCGTGGGGGAGGAGCGCGAGACCGTCGAGGAGGTCGCCGAGCCCTTCCTCGTACGGGAAGGACTGCTGGCCAGGACCCCGCGCGGCCGGGTCGCCACCCCGGCGGCCTGGGCGCATCTGGGACTGGTCCCGCCGCAGCACGGAGCAAAGGGACAACAGGGCCTGTTCGGGGCGTGAAGCGTCACAGGTTCGCGCGTACCGGAACCTGGGTGCCATCCTGGGCGTTGTTCCATCGATGCGGACTCATCTAGACTCCGCCGATGCCGCCCTTACCGGTCGGTGTACCCACCCCCGTATATACAGGCCGCATTCCAGCGCGGTCGTGCGAAGGAATTCCCGTCCCGTGGATCTCATCACTCTCCTCCCCTTCATCGTGCTCATCGGGGCCATGTTCCTGATGACCCGCTCCGCCAAGAAGAAGCAGGCGGCGGCCGCACAGATGCGCAACGACATGCAGCCCGGTACCGGCGTCCGCACGATCGGGGGCATGTACGCCACCGTGAAGGAAGTCCACGACGACACCGTGCTCCTCGAGGTCGCCCCCGGCGTGCACGCCGTCTACGCGAAGAACTCGATCGGCGCCGTTCTGGACGACGCGGAGTACAACCGCATCGTCCACGGCGACGACCAGGAGCTGGACACGGACGGCACCGTCGTCCCCGACGACGCCTCCTCGCTGACCGGTGACGCCGACGCCGCCGAGGTCGCCAAGATCGACCTCGGCAAGGACGACGCTGCCGACGACGCCGAGACCGAGGACGCCACGGCCAAGGACGTCAAGGACACCAAGGACGCCAAGGGCGAGGGCAAGACCGACGGCGACGCCGACTCCAAGTAGTTCTCACGATCCCGGGGACGTCG
>NZ_JBHXJG010000437.1:0-3053 GCF_042723425.1 Streptomyces sp. NPDC058375
GACCAGCGGCGGGCGGCGAGGCGTGACCCGAACGGCTGGTAGTCTGTCCGTGGCCGTTTGTGTACGCGTCCTCGGATCATCCTGGGGGCTGCGCTCATCGGACCTTCGCCTCCGAGTCACGGAAGCTCCCCTGAGATCAAGACCAGGGGCACTCGTGGGCGCTTCGAACATCAAGAGGAGTACGCGTGCCGCTCGACGCCGCTACGAAGAAGCAGATCATGTCCGAGTTCGCCCAGAAGGAGGGTGACACCGGATCCCCCGAGGTCCAGGTCGCCATGCTCTCCCGCCGGATCTCGGACCTGACGGAGCACCTCAAGACGCACAAGCACGACCACCACTCCCGTCGTGGTCTGCTGATCCTGGTCGGCCAGCGTCGCCGCCTCCTGCAGTACCTGGCCAAGAAGGACATCCAGCGCTTCCGTGCGCTCGTCGACCGCCTCGGCATCCGCCGTGGCGCGGCCGGCGGCGCCAAGTAAGGACGCTGTGGAGAGGGAGCGGTTCCCGCGTTTGAGGGGACCGCTCCCTTTGCCGTACGTGCACGACCGGTGTCAAGCTCAGTAACCTGGGTCCAGCGACACCCGCACGACCCGCAAGACCCGCGCGACGAACACGCGCGACCCGCAGGAACGAGGGAGAGGCGCTACGGCGCCGCCGCCGGTCCTCGGTAGTGGCCCCCGGGAACATGCCCGGGAGCTTCGATCGAAGACCGGCCCGCATCCATGGTGCGCCTCTCCCGCACCGTCCCCCGCCACACGGGCGCGAGGACGAAAGACGACGAGTATGGAGAAATCACTAGTGGAGAACGAGACCCACTACGCCGAGGCCGTTATCGACAACGGAACCTTCGGCACCCGCACCATCCGCTTCGAGACGGGCCGCCTGGCCAAGCAGGCCGCCGGCTCCGCCGTCGCGTACCTGGACGACGACACCATGGTGCTGTCGGCCACCACCGCTTCCAAGCGGCCCAAGGACAACCTCGACTTCTTCCCCCTCACGGTGGACGTCGAGGAGCGGCAGTACGCGGCCGGCAAGATCCCCGGCTCCTTCTTCCGCCGTGAGGGCCGGCCCTCCGAGGACGCGATCCTCACCTGCCGCCTGATCGACCGCCCGCTGCGCCCCTCCTTCAAGAAGGGCCTGCGCAACGAGATCCAGATCGTCGAGACGATCATGGCGCTCAACCCCGACCACCTGTACGACGTGGTCGCGATCAACGCCGCCTCCTGCTCCACCATCCTGGCGGGCCTGCCCTTCTCCGGCCCGATCGGCGCCACCCGCGTCGCCCTGATCAAGGGCCAGTGGGTCGCGTTCCCGACGCACACCGAGCTCGAGGACGCCGTCTTCGACATGGTCGTCGCCGGTCGCGTCCTGGAGGACGGCGACGTCGCGATCATGATGGTCGAGGCCGAGGCCACCGAGAAGACCATCCAGCTCGTCAAGGACGGCGCCGAGGCTCCCACCGAGGAGATCGTCGCCGCCGGTCTGGACGCCGCGAAGCCCTTCATCAAGGCGCTCTGCAAGGCCCAGTCGGACCTCGCCTCCAAGGCCGCCAAGCCGGTCGGCGAGTTCCCGGTCTTCCTGGACTACCAGGACGACGTCTTCGAGGCGCTCGCGACCGCCGTCACCTCCGAGCTGACGCAGGCGCTCACCATCGCCGGCAAGCAGGACCGCGAGGCCGAGCTGGACCGCGTCAAGGAGATCGCCGCAGAAAAGCTTCTGCCGGCCTTCGAGGGCCGCGAGAAGGAGATCTCCGCCGCGTACCGCTCGCTGACCAAGAAGCTGGTCCGCGAGCGCGTCATCAAGGACAAGGTCCGCATCGACGGCCGCGGCGTCACGGACATCCGTACGCTCGCCGCCGAGGTCGAGGCCATCCCGCGCGTGCACGGCTCGGCGCTGTTCGAGCGTGGCGAGACCCAGATCCTGGGCGTCACCACCCTCAACATGCTCCGCATGGAGCAGCAGCTGGACACCCTCTCCCCGGTGACCCGCAAGCGCTACATGCACAACTACAACTTCCCGCCGTACTCCGTCGGTGAGACCGGCCGCGTGGGCTCGCCCAAGCGCCGCGAGATCGGCCACGGAGCGCTCGCCGAGCGCGCCATCGTGCCGGTCCTGCCGACCCGCGAGGAGTTCCCCTACGCGATCCGCCAGGTCTCCGAAGCGCTGGGCTCCAACGGCTCGACGTCCATGGGCTCGGTCTGCGCCTCCACCATGTCGCTGCTGAACGCCGGTGTGCCCCTCAAGGCCGCCGTCGCCGGTATCGCCATGGGCCTGATCTCGCAGGAGATCGACGGCAAGACGCACTACGTCGCCCTCACCGACATCCTCGGTGCGGAGGACGCCTTCGGCGACATGGACTTCAAGGTCGCCGGCACCAAGCAGTTCGTGACCGCGCTCCAGCTCGACACCAAGCTCGACGGCATCCCCGCCTCGGTCCTGGCCGCCGCGCTGAAGCAGGCCCGTGACGCGCGCCTGCACATCCTGGACGTCATGAACGAGGCCATCGACGTCCCGGACGAGATGTCCCCGAACGCCCCCCGGATCATCACCGTCAAGATCCCGGTGGACAAGATCGGTGAGGTCATCGGCCCCAAGGGCAAGATGATCAACCAGATCCAGGAGGACACCGGCGCCGACATCACGATCGAGGACGACGGCACCATCTACATCGGTGCCCAGCAGGGCTCGCAGGCCGAGGCCGCCCGCGCCACGATCAACGCGATCGCCAACCCGACCATGCCGGAGGTCGGCGAGCGCTACCTGGGTACGGTCGTCAAGACCACCACCTTCGGTGCGTTCGTCTCGCTCATGCCGGGCAAGGACGGTCTGCTGCACATCTCGCAGATCCGCAAGCTCGCCGGTGGCAAGCGCGTGGAGAACGTCGAGGACGTGCTCGGCGTCGGCGCCAAGGTCCAGGTCGAGATCGCCGAGATCGACTCGCGCGGCAAGCTCTCGCTGATCCCGGTCGTCGAGGGTGAAGACGAGGACGAGAAGAAGGACGACACCGACAAGTGACGTCCCGTAGTTCCGCGACGACGGCCCGCACCTCTTCGGAG
>NZ_JBHXJG010000438.1:0-3019 GCF_042723425.1 Streptomyces sp. NPDC058375
CGCTCACGGCGGCCGGGGCGGTCGTGTCCGTGAGGGGCACCCATCAGACCTGTCGTATCGGGCCGGTCCCGGCGAATTCGCTGTCCGGGAGAGGGGTCCGTGCGGGAGGCTGCATGCGTGATCGAGCGAGAAGCCGCCATTCGGACCGTCAAGGCCCAGTTGGAGCGCGACTACAGTGCTAGGCACAGTTTTCCCCGAGAGGGCCGCGATGGGAAGACCTGACCAACAGGCCGTGTCCGCCAGGTCCCGATCCGCGCGCACCCGGTGGGCACCTCAGCGCCAGGCGTGGCGGATCCTCAGCCGCCCGTAGCCCATCGCCCCCGAGAAGCGGAAGCGCGGCGCGCCCGGGCGGCTCGGCTGCCGGGGCCGGTAACGGAGGTCCTTCCACCCGGTGTTCAGGCCCTCGACCTCGACGATCGCATCGCGCGGCACCGTGATGCTCGCGTTGCCGGTGCCGAGGCTCAGCTCGATGTCGACGACCGGGTACGCGATGACCGCCCGGGACAGATCCAGGCGCACCCTCCCGAAGGCGGACTCGACCTTGAGGGTCCTGGGCACCCGCCAGGCGCCCCGCCGCTTGATCCGTCCACCAGCGGCGGCGATCGTCGACGTGGTGCCCGGGTCCTCCGCCGGGAGCTGCTCCAGGGCCACCGCCAGCTCGGCGCGCGTCGTGGCGGCGAGCACCCGGCCCAGGCGCTCGTCCATCTCCTCGTGCGAGATGCGCTCCTCGGCGTACGCCTCCCGTACGCGCCGCACGGCGCTCTCGCGGTCGTCTTCGCCCACGCGCGACACGGCGTTCCCCTGAGGTGTGGTCACCCGTTCACTGTAGTGCGGCGCCGGTCGCGTGGACATGGTGAGACTGCTCAGGAGACCGACGCCGCCTCGGCTTCCTTACGGCTGTCGTAGTCGGCACGCGCCTTTGCGATCTCCTGCTGGTGGCTCTCGGTCCAGTCGACGAGGGACCTGATCGTCGTGTGCAGCGTCGCACCCAGCTCCGTCAGCTCGTACTCCACGCGGGGCGGGACGACGGGGTACACCGTGCGCCGCACCAGGCCGTCGCGCTCCAGCTGGCGCAGGGTCACCGTGAGCATGCGCTGGCTGATGCCCTCGATCAGCCGGCGCAGCTCGGAGAAGCGCAGCGTGCGGCGTTCCAGATGGGCGATGGCGAGGAGCGACCACTTGTCCGCGACGCGGTCGAGGATCTGCCGGACCTCGCAGCCCTCGCGGACGTCCCACTGGCTGATGTCGTAGTCCGGGCCGGCGTCGGTATCGACGCAGTGACTCGGTGACTTCGAAGTGCCTTCTTCCATACCGCCCCACGGTGCCGCAAGCTTCAAGTGGTTACAAGAGGGAACCGACCGGCAGACCGGTAACTCGCCTATCTTTCGCGCTGCTTGAGGCCATTGCACGCGAACCCCGTTTCACCCGACCGCTGTTGGCGGCTGTTCGCCATGCCCGTTTCGTCCGCGCACAAGGAGAAGTCCCGTGTCCTCATCACCGTCCCCTTCGAGACCGAGCAGTGACCGCATGACCGGACGCGCCTGGGGTGTGCTGTTCGTCCTGTGCGGCGCGATCTTCCTCGAAGGCATCGATGTGGCCATGCTGAACGTGGCCATGCCCGCGATCCGCGAGGATCTGGATCTGCCCACCGGCACGCTCCAGTGGGTGATGAGCGCGTACGTCCTCGGCTACGGCGGTTTCATGCTGCTGGGCGGCCGGGCGGCCGATCTCTTCGGCCGGCGACGGATGTTCGTCCTCTGGCTCGTGGTGTTCCTGCTCTTCTCCGGGCTGGGCGGCCTGGCCACCGAGGGCTGGATGCTGATCGTCGCCCGCTTCGTGACCGGGATCGCCGCGGCCTTCATGACCCCGGCCGGGCTGTCCATCATCACCACCGGCTTCCCGGAGGGGCCGCAGCGCAACAAGGCCCTGCTCGTCTACGCGGGCACCGCCGCGGGCGGCTTCTCCATCGGCCTGGTCGTCGGCGGGCTGCTCTCCGCCATCGACTGGCGCTGGGTGTTCTTCGCCCCGGTCATCCTCTCGTTCGGCATCCTGGTCGCCGCGCTCGCCCCCATCCCCGCCTCGCCGCGCCCCGACCGCACCGGACAGGGCGTCGACCTGGCCGGAGCGGTCACCGTCACCGCCGGGATCCTGCTCCTGGTCTTCGGCGTCGAGCGGGCCACGCACGCCCCGGCCCGCTGGACCGTCGTCACGATCGGCGCGGCCCTGCTGCTCTTTCTCGCGTTCGTCGTCATCGAGCGCGCCTCGACCTCGCCGCTGGTGCGCCTGGGCATCTTCCGCAGCGGGTCGCTGGTCCGCGCCAATGTGTCGGGGCTGCTGTTCGCCGCGGGGTTCTTCGGCTTCCAGTTCATCGCCGTGCTCTACCTCCAGGAACTGCGCGGCTGGTCGCCCCTCCAGACCAGCCTCGCGCTGATCGTCATCGGCGTGGACGCGGTCCTCTCGCCGCTGCTCACCCCGAGGCTGGTGGCCCGGTTCGGCAACGCCCGGGTCATCGTCGTCGGGTTGTTCGTCGCCTCGCTGTCCTACGCCCTGTTCCTGCCGCTCGCCGCGGACTGGACGTACGCGGCGATGTTCCCGGGCCTGCTCCTGCTGGGTGTCGCCTTCTCCCTGGTGTACGGGCCGCTCACCATCGTGGCCACGGACAAAATCGCCGAGGAGGAACAGGGCGTGGCGGGCGGACTGCTCTACACGTCCTTCCAGTTCGGGGCGGCGCTGGGGCTGTCCGCCGTGGCCGCCGTCAACGTCGCCGCCACGGACGGGACGTCACCGGCCGCCCTCCTCGACGGGTACCGGGCGGCCCTGGTCGTCCCGCTGGCCGCCGCCCTGATCGCCGCCGCCGTCAGCGCGTCCGGTCTCCGCACCCGGCGGGCGGGGGTGCCGGGCTCCCCCATCGGGGGCCCCGGGGCCGTGCCGGCCGGGAGCGGCGCACCGGGCGGGGTCGAGCAGCCCGCCGGGCTCGGATCCTGATCGCGCGTACGCCGGGGTTACGCGGGGGTACGGC
>NZ_JBHXJG010000439.1:0-2992 GCF_042723425.1 Streptomyces sp. NPDC058375
CACCCTCGTGTGTCCGGCCCGTAGTGCGTCCGTTGGGCATCCGATGTGCGTCCGCCCACAGTGGAGCCCCGCAGGTCAACAGCGAGTTGACGGCTGTTCTCGGGGCGTGGTGGACTGCCGGAGCCATTTACGGCGACAGCAGAGGAAGCCGGTGCGAATCCGGCGCGGTCCCGCCACTGTCACCGGGGAGCACTCCCCCACACCGGACGTCACGGCCCGCGGTACGCGGGCTGGAAGGCCGGGGGAACTGCGGATCCGGGAGCCAGGAGACTCTCGTCGTCGGTCACGTCGAACCAGGGCGCGGACCCTGAGTGAGGACCTACGCCATGCCCGGCCGCCGTGCGCCGTTCCCTGTGCCGCTTCCTGTGCCCCTCCGTGCCGGAACGCCTCTTTCCACGACGGGCTGAGCCGTGCGTGCCGATCGCATCTTCGCGTACGGCGCCACGGCGGGGATGGTCGCCGACGCACTGCTCGGCGATCCCCGGCGGGGCCACCCCGTCGCCGGATTCGGCCGCGCCGCGGCGCACGTCGAGTCCCTGCTGTGGCGTGACGACCGTGGCCGGGGCGCGCTGCACACCCTCGTCTGCACCGGAGGCGCCGTGGGGGCCGCCACGCTGACCGCCGGCGCCGTACGGGGACGCCCCGCGCTCGCCGTCGCGCTGACCGCCGCCACCGCCTGGTCCGTCGTCGGCGGTACGTCGCTGGGGCGGGAGGCCCGCGCCATCGGGGGCGCGCTGGCCGCCGGGGACCTGGAGGCGGCCCGGGAGCGGCTCCCCCATCTGTGCGGGCGTGATCCGCACTCCCTGGACGGGCCGGGGATCGCCCGCGCGGTCGTCGAGTCGGTCGCCGAGAACACCTCGGACGCCGTCGTCGGCGCGCTGGTGTGGGGGGCGATCGGCGGAGTGCCGGGGCTGGTCGGGTTCCGGGCGGTGAACACGCTGGACGCGATGGTCGGCCACAAGTCGCCCCGCCACCGCCGCTACGGCTGGGCCTCTGCCCGCCTGGACGACGTGGCGGGGTGGCCGGGCGCCCGGCTGACGGCCGCGCTGGCCGTGGTGGGCGGCGGGCGGCCCTCTCAGGCCGTACGCGCCTGGAAGGCCGACGCGCACCGCCACCCGAGCCCGAACGCGGGGCCGGTGGAGGCCGCGTTCGCGGGGGCGCTCGGCGTACGGCTGGGGGGCACGCTCACGTACGCGGGGCGCGTCGAGCACCGGCCGGTGCTGAACGGGGCGGCCGGGCGGGACGTGCGGGGCGCGGACATCGAGCGCGCGGTGCGGTTGTCGCGCCGGGTGAGTGCGCTGGCGCTGGGGGTGTGTGTGGTGGGCCGATTGGCTGCGGGCAACCTGGCCGCCCGGCGGTCGGTCGCGGGGCGGAAGCGGGGGCGGGGATGACAGGCGTGGGCGCGAGCGGTACGGCATCGAGCAGTGCGGTACGGGAACGGGGGCGGGCATGAGCGGCGGCGGGCTGTTGGTCGCGGGGACCACGTCGGATGCGGGCAAGAGCGTCGTCACGGCCGGCATCTGCCGCTGGCTGGTGCGCCGGGGCGTCAAGGTCGCGCCGTTCAAGGCGCAGAACATGTCGCTGAACTCCTTCGTGACCCGCGAGGGAGCGGAGATCGGTCGGGCCCAGGCGATGCAGGCGCAGGCCGCCCGGGTGGAGCCGACGGCGCTGATGAACCCGGTGCTGCTGAAGCCCGGCAGCGACCGGTCCAGCCAGGTCGTCCTGATGGGAAAGCCGGTCGGCGAGATGAGCGCCCGGGGGTACCACGGGGGCCGTCAGGAGGCGCTGCTCGGCACGGTGACCAGCTGCCTGGAGGAGCTGCGGTCGACGTACGACGCGGTGATCTGCGAGGGCGCCGGGTCGCCGGCCGAGATCAACCTCCGGCGCACCGACATCGTGAACATGGGCATCGCGCGGGCCGCCCGCTTCCCCGTGCTGGTCGTCGGGGACATCGACCGGGGCGGGGTCTTCGCCTCGTTCTTCGGGACGACGGCCCTGCTGAGCGCGGAGGACCAGGCGCTGGTCGCGGGCTACCTGGTGAACAAGTTCCGGGGCGACGTCTCGTTGCTGGAGCCGGGGCTCGACATGCTGTACGGGCTGACCGGGCGGCGGACGTACGGGGTGCTGCCGTACGCCCACGGGCTCGGCATCGACGAGGAGGACGGCCTGCGGGTGTCCCTGCGCGGTGCGGTGCGGGAGTCGGTCGTCGCGCCGCCCCACGGCGAGGATGTGCTGCGGGTCGCGGTCTGCGCGGTGCCGTTGATGTCCAACTTCACGGACGTGGACGCGCTGGCCGCCGAACCGGGCGTCGTCGTGCGGTTCGTGGACCGGGCGGAGGAGCTGGCCGACGCGGACCTGGCGATCGTGCCCGGGACGCGCGGGACAGTGAAGGCGCTGGCCTGGCTGCGTGAGCGGGGGCTGGCGGACGCGCTGGTGCGCAGGGCCGCGGAGGGCCGACCGGTGCTGGGGATCTGCGGCGGGTTCCAGGTGCTCGGTGAGCGGATCGAGGACGAGGTGGAGTCGCGGGCGGGGGCCGTGGACGGGCTGGGGGTCCTTCCCGTACGGATTCGCTTCGACCGGGACAAGACGCTGGCGCGGCCGGTCGGTTCGGCGCTGGGTGAGCCCGTGGAGGGATACGAGATCCACCACGGGGTGGCCGACGTACGGGGCGGGGAACCGTTCCTGGACGGCTGCCGGGTGGGGGCGGTGTGGGGGACGCACTGGCACGGGTCGCTGGAGAGCGACGGTTTCCGGCGGCGGTTCCTGGTGGAGGTGGCCCGGGCCGCGGGGCGGCGGTTCGTTCCTGCGCCGGATACGAGCTTCGGGGTGCTGCGGGAGGAGCAGCTGGACCGGCTCGGGGATCTGGTGGAGGAGCATGCGGATACGGATGCGTTGTGGCGGTTGATCGAGGGTGGGGCGCCGACGGGGTTGCCGTTCGTGCCGCCGGGGGCGCCTTCGGTGCCGGGTGCGGGTGCTCCGGAGAGCCGGGGCG
>NZ_JBHXJG010000440.1:0-2934 GCF_042723425.1 Streptomyces sp. NPDC058375
GGCGCGAAGCAGTGGAGGGGGCGGGGGCGTTGCGGTGAATACGGGATCAACTCCAGCTGGCGTGCAGCGGCTTGCCCTCGGCGTAACCGGCGGCGCTCTGGACGCCGACGACCGCCTTCTCGGCGAACTCCGCCAGGGATCCCGCGCCGGCGTAGGTGCAGGAGGAGCGGACGCCCGCGATGATCGAGTCGATCAGGTCCTCGACGCCCGGGCGGGTCGGGTCGAGGAACATCCGCGAGGTGGAGATGCCCTCCTCGAAGAGCGCCTTGCGGGCGCGGTCGTAGGCGGACTCGTCCGAGGTGCGGTTCTTGACTGCGCGGGCCGAGGCCATCCCGAAGGACTCCTTGTAGAAGCGGCCGTCGGCGGACTGCTGGAGGTCGCCGGGCGACTCGTACGTCCCCGCGAACCAGGAGCCGATCATCACGTTGGACGCGCCGGCGGCGAGCGCCATGGCGACGTCGCGCGGGTGCCGGACACCGCCGTCCGCCCAGACGTGCTTGCCGTGCTTCCTCGCCTCGGCGGCGCACTCCAGGACGGCGGAGAACTGCGGGCGGCCGACGCCGGTCATCATCCGGGTGGTGCACATGGCACCGGGGCCGACGCCGACCTTGATGATGTCCGCGCCCGCCTCGATCAGGTCGCGCACACCCTCGGCGGCGACGATGTTGCCCGCGACGATCGGCACCTGCGGGTCGAGGCCCCGCACGGCCTTCACCGCGCTGATCATGGATTCCTGGTGACCGTGGGCGGTGTCCACGACGAGGACGTCGGCGCCCGCGTCCAGGAGCTGCTTGGCCTTGCCGGCCACGTCGCCGTTGATGCCGACGGCGGCCGCGATGCGCAGCTTGCCCCGGGCGTCGGTGGCGGGGGTGTAGAGCGTGGCGCGCAGGGCGGCCTTGCGGGTGAGGATGCCGACGAGGCGGCCCTCGGCGTCGACCGCGGGGGCGAGCTTGCGGTTGGCGCCGTCGAGCTTGGTGAAGGCGGCGCGCGGGTCGATGTCCGCGTCGAGCACCACCAGGTCCTTGGACATGACCTCGGAGAGCTGGGTGAAGCGGTCCACGCCGGTGAGGTCGTGGTCGGTGACGACGCCCACGGGACGGCGGTCGGCGTCGACGACGACGCCCGCGCCGTGGGCCCGCTTGGGCAGCAGCGACAGGGCGTCGGCGACGGTCTGGCCCGGGGCCAGCTCGATCGGGGTGTCGAGGACGAGGTGGCGCGTCTTGACCCAGGAGATGACCTCGGTGACGACCTCGATCGGGATGTCCTGGGGGATGACGACGAGGCCACCGCGGCGGGCGACGGTTTCGGCCATCCGGCGGCCCGCGATGGCGGTCATGTTGGCGACCACGAGCGGGATGGTGGTGCCGGTTCCGTCCGGCGAAGAGAGGTCCACGCCCTGGCGGGAACCGACCGCCGAGCGGCCCGGGACCATGAAGACGTCGTCGTAGGTGAGGTCGTACGGGACCGCGGGGGACTCTGTGTAGCGACCGGTGCCCGGCTCAAGAAAACGCATAACACTCATTTTTTCATACGAAACGGTGCAGGTCGTTTCCACGAAGACACAGCAAAAGACCCCCGCCTTCGTCCGTTCCTCCAAAGAGCGTTCCGAGGAGGCGGCCGGGGGCCCCGGGCAAGTGGAACCTGCCTTACCCACGGACTCTACCCGAACGGGATTCGAATCATTCGTGATCACCATCCCTGGACCGGGTGACAAGGGGTCAGGTAGCTTCAAACCCGCAGGTCTCGGGGGTGTCGGAAGCGTCGATCCGGCTCGTCGGCAACCCTGGGCACACCGTATGACCGGAGAGGATCCCGATCCGCCTGTGGACAGCGAACTGCCGGACATCTATTGCCCGTTCCCGCAGCGGACCAACCCGCACGTGGGACACACCCGGGGGCATCTGGACGCCTGGACCAGACAGACGGGTCTGGTCCACCGCGAGTCCGCGAGGAACCGATTCGAACAAGCCGATTTCGGGGCGTTCGTCGGCATGGTCTACCCGACGGCCGACGAGGAACACCTCGATCTGGTGGCCGACTGGTTCGTCTGGCTCTTCCTGGTCGACGACCAGCTCGACGACGGCCACCTCGGCCGTTCACCCGACCGGGTGAGAGATGTCGTCGACCGGATGCGCGCGGTGGTCGACGGCTCGGCTCCCGAGCCGCTGCCGGGGGAAGAGGTCCCGGCCGCCGTGACCGCCCTGGCCGATCTGTGGAAACGTACGACGCCGAACGCGGCCCCGCACTGGCGGACCCGGTTCGCCTGGCATCTGGTCGCCTACCTCACGACCGCCACCACCTGGGAGGCGGGCAACCGCGCCGAGGACGTGGTGCCCTCGGAGGAGACGTACATCGCCAAGCGGCGGCACACCGGGGCCATCCACGTCTGCATGGACCTCATAGAGATCGTGGCGGGCATCGAGGCCCCGGAGTCGCTCCACAACGACCCCCGCTTCATCACCGCCCTGGAAGCCGCGTGCAATCACGTGTGCTGGGCGAATGACGTGTACTCCTTCGAGAAGGAGCAGGTGCTCGGCGAGATCCACAACCTCGTCCACCTGGTCCGCCACCACCGGGGCCTCGGGGAGCAGCAGGCGCTGGACCACGTCGCGGAGCGGCTCGCGATGGAGACCGAGCGGTTCCTGACCGCCGAGGACGAGCTCCTTGAGCTGTATCCGGAGCTGTCCGGGCTGCTGGTGCCCTACCTCGACGGGATGCGGAGCTGGATGCGCGGCAACCTGGACTGGTCGCGCCAGACGCCCCGCTACAACCCCGCCGACGTGGGGCAGTACGAGGAGCCCGAGGAGTATCTGGAGGAGACCGTGCTGGGCGTCCCGCCCGCGCGCACCGAGGCGGTCGCCCCCGCCCCGTGCGCGGCGAAGGCCCCTCCGGCGGGCTGAGCGAACGTGCCGAGGGCCGGACACCCGCGTGCGG
>NZ_JBHXJG010000441.1:0-2887 GCF_042723425.1 Streptomyces sp. NPDC058375
GGCCACCCCCGCACCTCCGCCCCCACCACCGGACCCGGCGATCGAAGCCCGCGGCCTCACCGTCGTCCGCGGCGACCGCACCGTCCTGCGTGCCCTCGACTTCACCGTCCGCCCCGGCAGCATCACCGGCCTCCTCGGCCCCTCGGGCTGCGGCAAGACCACCCTCATGCGGGCGGTGGTCGGCACCCAGGCCAAGGTCACCGGCACGCTCGACGTGCTGGGCCACCCCGCCGGAGACCCGGCCCTGCGCCCCCGCATCGGCTACGTCACCCAGGCGCCCTCCGTCTACACCGACCTCACCGTCCGCCAGAACCTCGACTACTTCGCCGCCGTCCTGCACCCCGGCCGCGCCTACCGGGACGCCCGCCGCGAGGCCGTCACCAGCGCCATCGGCGACGTCGACCTGACCTCCCACGCCGACGCCCTCGCCGGCGCGCTCTCCGGCGGCCAGCGCAGCCGCGTCTCACTGGCCGTCGCCCTCCTCGGCACCCCGGACCTGCTGGTCCTGGACGAACCGACCGTCGGGCTCGACCCCGTACTCCGCCGGGACCTCTGGGACCTCTTCCACCGCCTGGCCGCCGACCGGGGCACCGCGCTCCTCATCTCCTCGCACGTCATGGACGAGGCCGAGCGCTGCCACCGCCTTCTCCTCATGCGGGCCGGCCGGATCCTCGCCGAGGACACCCCGGACGCCCTTCGTTACCGCACCGGCACGGCCACCGTCGAGGAAGCGTTCCTCCGCCTGGTCGACGAAGCCGCATCCCTCACCGACGCATCCCTCACCGAGGAGGCATCCCGATGACGGCCACCGCCCCCGCCCCGGCCCTGCCCACGAGCGGAGCCGCCGCCGCCCCGGCCCGACCGCTCACCCCCTCCCGTACGACCGCCACCGCGGCCCGTGTCCTGCGCCAGCTCACCCACGACCCCCGCACGATCGCCCTCCTGGTGATCGTCCCGGTCCTGCTGATCACCCTGCTCCGTTACGTCTTCGACGGCAGCCCCGGCACCTTCGACTCCATCGGGGCCTCCCTCCTCGGCATCTTCCCGCTGATCACGATGTTCCTGGTGACCTCGATCGCCACCCTGCGCGAACGCACCTCGGGCACCCTGGAGCGCCTCCTCGCCCTCCCGCTCGGCAAGGGCGACCTGATCGCGGGCTACGCCCTCGCGTTCGGCGCGGTCGCGGCTCTCCAGTCCGCGCTCGCGACGGCCGTATCCATCTGGCTGCTGGGCCTGGACGTCATCGGCTCCCCCTGGCTGCTGCTCTTGGTCGCCCTGCTCGACGCCCTGCTCGGCACGGCGCTCGGCCTGTTCGTCTCCGCGTTCGCCGCGTCCGAGTTCCAGGCGGTCCAGTTCATGCCGGCGGTGATCTTCCCCCAGCTCTTGCTGTGCGGCCTGTTCACCCCGCGCGAGGCGATGCACCCGGTCCTGGAGGCGATCTCGAACGTCCTGCCCATGTCGTACGCCGTCGACGGCATGAACCAGGTCCTCCACCACCCCGACCTCACCGGCGACTTCGTCCGCGACATCGCCGTGGTCGCGGGCAGCGCCCTCCTGGTCCTCTGCCTCGGCGCGATCACCCTCCGCCGCCGTACGCCGTGAGAACCCCGATGCGAGGATGACGGGAAGAGCACAGCCCAGCACCGCCCGGAGGGTGAACGCATGACCCAGACAGTCGCAGTCCTCGGCACCGGCAAGATCGGCGAGGCCCTGCTCAGCGGGATGATCCGAGCGGGCTGGCGACCGGCCCACCTCCTGGTGACCACCCGCCGGGGCGACCGGGCCCAGGAACTGCACACGCGGTACGGGGTCGAGTCCGTCACCAACGCGGAGGCGGCCAAGAACGCCGACATCCTCATCCTCGCGGTCAAGCCGCAGGACATGGGCAAGCTTCTGGACGAACTCGCCCCGCACGTCACCGCCGACCGCCTGGTCATCAGCGCGGCGGCGGGCATCACCACCGCGTTCATCGAGGAGCGGCTCACCCCGGGCACCCCGGTCGTCCGGGTCATGCCCAACACCCCGGTCCTCGTCGACGAGGGCATGTCCGTCATCTCGGCGGGCAGTCACGCCACCGGCGCGCACCTCGCCACCGCCGAGGAGATCTTCGGCGGCGTCGGCAAGACCCTGCGCGTCCCGGAGTCCCAGCAGGACGCGGCCACCGCCCTCTCCGGCTCCGGCCCCGCCTACTTCTACTTCCTGGTCGAGGCCATGACCGACGCGGGCATCCTGCTCGGCCTGCCTCGCGCCCAGGCCCACGACCTCATCGTCCAGGCCGCCATCGGCGCCGCCGTCATGCTCCGGGACAGCGGCGAACACCCGGTCAAGCTCCGCGAGGCCGTCACCAGCCCGGCCGGCACCACGATCAGCGCGATCCGCGAGCTGGAGAACCACGGCGTGCGCGCGGCCCTCATCGCAGCCCTGGAAGCGGCCCGCGACCGCAGCCGCGAACTGGCCTCCGGCAACGGCTGACCCACGGCCCGGGCCGGGGGTTGACACGCCCCCGGCACGTCCGTAGTGTGCTCCGAGTTGTCCGACGTGAGCGCCGACCCCGGTCGGTCCCCGGACAACCTTTCCGCAGTAACCACGAGAAGACACGCGACTTCGCGTCGCATGCCTTTTCGTGTGCCTGCGCGAAATGAGGAATCCGCGTTCGAAGGAACGCCCCCGATTAGCGTCGGGGCCCAGGACTCCGCTAAAGTCTCACTCGTCGGAACGGCCCAACAGCCGTGAAGACAAGCCCTGCTGACTGGGAATCAGGCCCGAAAGGATCTGATAGAGTCGGACTCGCCGGAAAGGGAAAACGCGAAAGCGAAGAACCTGGAAAGCGAAACTGCACGGCCCGCTTCGACCGGGAGTCAGACACTGGAAAGCGTCTGATAGAGTC
>NZ_JBHXJG010000442.1:0-2869 GCF_042723425.1 Streptomyces sp. NPDC058375
CGCCCCGACGGGGCGGCCGGTGAGCGCCAGGTGAGTGCCCAGTTCGCCGGGGGCGGCGGCCAGCAGGCGGGTGCCTCCGACATCGGGCACGAAGCCGATCGCGGTCTCGGGCATGGCGACGCGTGAGCGTTCGGTGACGACCCGGATTCCGGCGTGGGCCGACACCCCGACCCCGCCGCCCATCACGATGCCGTCCATCAGGGCGACGTACGGCTTGGGGAATCGGGCGATGCGGGCGTTGAGGCGGTACTCGTCCCGCCAGAATTCCAGGGACTCGCGTCCCGAGGCCCGGGCGTCGTCGTGCAGGGCGCGGATGTCCCCGCCGGCGCACAGGCCCCGGTCGCCCGCCCCGGACAGCAGCACCGAGTCGATCGCCTCGTCCTGCTCGGCGCGGGCCAGGGCCTCGTCGAGGAGCCGCACCATGGTGTGGCTGAGGGCGTTGAGGGCCCTGGGACGGTTCAGTGTGAGGTGCATGCATGTGCCCCTCGTCTCCAGCAGGACGGGCCGGTCGTCGTTCATGCGTGCGCTCCGCTCGCTGGGCTCATGGACACGTAGGACGCCTCCATGGTCGCGGACGGCCCTCGGCTGCCGTTCCGCGGCCCCCGGACCGGCCGCTGTGGCACTCCGCAGGATGCGGCTCGACAATTGAGGCCTGCGGGGCGCGCCGACGCGCTGCCCCGCCGGACGACCTCCGGAGCAGGAATGACCGACGACGAACGGCGGCAGGACGCCGAAGCCTCTCCGCTCCGTCGGATCGACCGGAAGACCAACGGTGAGATCCGGCCGACGGAACGCCTCGCCATGAATCGGACCGGCAGCTTCGACTGGGATCTGGACGCCCGGACCCTGGACATCGACGAGGCCGGGCTCATGGTGTTCGGCGTGGATCCGGCGACGTACGACGCACGGCCGGGCGCCCTGCTGGAGCATCTGGAGCCGGCGGAACGGGCCCGGCTCGACGTCACGATCGACGAGGCCATCACCGGCGGCAGCAATTCGTACAGCGTCCACTTCCGCGTACCGCTGGACGACGGGACCACGCAGTGGACCCACGTCCAGGCCCGCATCCTCCGTTCGAAGGACGGAAGGGCCCACCGGATCGTGGGCGTCGTCCGGGACGCGACGGCAGAGGTCACCCATTCGGCCTTCGTTCTCGATCTGGAAAAGCGGCGGCAGCGCCAGACCAATATCGTTGAACGCACAACGAGTGCCATGTCCCGCGCGGTGACCGTGGACGATGTGACCGCCGCCCTCACCGGACCCGGCGGGCTGGCGCGGCTCGGTGCGGACGGTCTCGCCCTGGGGCTCGTGGAGAACTCCGCGCTGAACATCGTCGCGCTGAGCGGCGAGTCGCTCGAAGTGCTCGACGGGCTCGGCTCCGGCGACCTCGACCGCAACCTCCCCCTCGCGGACACCATCCGCAGCGGACGCCCCCGCTTCATCACCTCGCTCGCCGCGCTGGCCCGGCGCTACCCGGAACTGGAGCCGCATCTCGGCAGACTCAGGTTCCGGGCGGCGGCGTATCTCCCGCTGGTGGCCCAGGCCCGGTCGCTCGGCGGGCTGGCCCTCTTCTACCGCGAGCGCACGGTCTTCAACGCCGACGAGCGCATTCTGTGCCTGGGACTCGCCGCCATCGTGGCCCAGTCCCTGCAGCGGGCGATGCTGTTCGACGAGGAGCGGGAGTTCGCCACCCAGCTCCAGTCCGCGATGCTCCCGCCCCGAATACAGGACATCGAGGGCGGCGAGATCGCGGTTCGCTACCACGCCGCGTGGAGCGGCCGGCAGGTCGGGGGCGACTGGTACGACGTGATCACCCTGCCCAAGAACCGTTACGGGCTGGTCGTGGGGGACGTCCAGGGGCACGACACCCACGCGGCCGCGATCATGGGCCAGTTGCGCATCGCCCTGCGCGCGTACGCATCCGAAGGGCACCCGCCGGCGACCGTGCTGGCACGAGCTTCCCGCTTCCTGGCCGAACTGGACACCGAGCGCTTCGCCACGTGCACGTACGCCCAGGTCGACCTGGCGTCAGGAGCGGTGCAGGTGGTCCGGGCCGGGCACCTCGGCCCGTTGATCCGCCACGTCGACGGGCGGGTCGGCAGCCCGCAGGTGCGCGGCGGGCTGCCGCTGGGCACTTCGACGGACCTTCTGGACGAGGAGTATCCGGAGACCCGCCTCGACCTGGTGCCCGGTGAGACGTTCGTGCTGTACACGGACGGGTTGGTGGAGGAGCCCGGAGCCGACCTCGACGCCGGGATCGAGGCGCTGCGCAACGAGGTCAGCGCCGGGCCCGCGGGAGCCGAGGCGTTGGCCGATCACCTGTCGGAACGACTGTGGGAACGATGGGGATCGGGGGACGATGTGGCGCTTCTGGTCCTGCGCCGCAGCCCTGACGTGGGGTCGTCGCACGCGCCGCGGCTCCACCAGTACATCCACCAGGCGGACCCGGAAGGGCTCTCGGACGCGCGGGCGATCGTGCGCCAGGCCCTCGCCGACTGGGACATGGCAGAGTTCGCCGACGACGCGGAACTCGTCACGGGCGAGCTGTTGGTGAACGTGCTCCTGCACACCGAGGGCGGGGCCGTGCTGACGTTGGAGGTGCTGCCCGAACCGGTACGGCGGATCCGGCTGTCGGTCCAGGACCGGTCCAGCGCCTGGCCCCGTCGGCGTACGCCGGGTGAGACGTCCACCTCCGGCCGGGGTCTGCTCCTGCTCGACGCGGTCGCCACGCGCTGGGGGATCGAGCCCCGCGGCGAGGGCAAGGCCGTCTGGTGCGAGATCGGCCCCACTCCCCCGCCGGCCACCGTGCCACCGCCGTCGGTCGCGGAGCGGTGACGGACGAAGAGGGGGTGCCGCATCACCACGGTGA
>NZ_JBHXJG010000443.1:0-2757 GCF_042723425.1 Streptomyces sp. NPDC058375
GGCCGGCCCCCGCCCACAGCCCCCCCGGTGACCGCCCCCGGCCACCCCCCCGGCGGCCGGTCACCGGGCCCGCGCACAGAGCCGCACCGACACCCCACGGAAAGGCGTGAGACACCGTGTCCGATTCACTCGCCGGCCGGCTGCCGGCCCCGCCCCGGGGGGCCGGCCCGGCATACGGGCAGCAGGGCTCGTCGGCCAACCTCGCCGACATCCTGGAAAGGGTGCTGGACAAGGGCATCGTCATCGCCGGTGACATCCAGATCAACCTGCTCGACATCGAACTGCTCACCATCAAGCTCCGCCTGCTCGTCGCCTCCGTCGACAAGGCCAAGGAGATGGGCATCGACTGGTGGGAGCACGACCCCTCGCTCTCCTCCCGGGCCCGCCCCGCGCGGGAGACCGAGACCCGCCCCGTACGGGAGACCGGTGCCGGGGGCGGGAGGGACGCGCTGGCCGAGGAGAACGAGCAACTGCGCGCCGAACTGGCCCGTCTGCGGTCGGCGGCCGGGATCCCGGGCTCCGCTGCGGCGGGCGCCCAGGCGGCCCCGGTCGAAGAGCTCGAAGAGGAGGAGCGACGATGAACACCGCACCGAACGCAGCAGTCGGCGCCCCGGGCGCGGGCGTGGGGGAGATGAGTTACGTCTACGCCGTGGGCCGTGCGGGCCCCGCCCTGGACGGGCTCGCCGCCCGGCTGCCGGGTGTGGACGGCCGGCCCCTGCGCCCCGTCGAAGGGGGCGGGCTGTGCGCACTCGTCTCGGCCGTACCGGCGGACACCTTCAGCGAGCAGGGCCTCACCGCGCAGATGGAGGACCTGGACCGGCTCGAAGCGGTGGCCCGGGCCCACCACGCGGTGGTGGACGCCGCGTTCGCGGAGACCTCCGTGCTGCCGATGCGGCTGGCCACGGTCTATCTGGACGATGCCCGCGTGGCCGACATGCTGGTCCGACAACGCAGCGAGTTCCGGGAGCTGTTGGGCCGCCTGGAGGGCCACGTCGAGCTGGGGGTGAAGGTCTACGCCGACCCCCGTACGGCCGCCGCGCCGGCGCCGGCCACCGCGGCCCCGTCGGGCGCCGGGGCGGGCCGCGCCTATCTGCGGCAGCGTCAGGCGCAGCAGCGCGACAGCCAGGACGCCTACCGGACGGCATCCGAACTGGCCGCCCGTGCCGCGCGGTTGGCGGAGGGGGTGGCCGCCTCACGGGCGGTGCACCGCCCGCAGCAGGGACAGCTCGCCTCCCGGCCCGGGGTGAACGTCGCCAACGAGGCCTATCTCGTCCCCCGGGAGCACACGGAGCAGCTCCGCCGGGAGATCTCCGCGCTGGCCGAGGACGTGCCCGGGGTCGCGGTCGAGGTGACGGGACCGTGGGCGCCCTACTCGTTCGCCACCGCCGTGACGGCGGAGGGCGCGGACGGCGGCGGTCCACGGTGAGCACGGACATCATCGGCGGCGTTCTCGGCGAGAGCGAGCCCCGGGGCGGCCCGCCCATCGCCCTGATCGACCTCCTGGACCGCCTGCTGAACGGCGGGGCCGTCCTCACCGGGGACCTCGTTCTGTCCATCGCCGACGTTGATCTCGTCCACATCAACCTGCGAGCGGTGATCCGGTCGATCACCGGTGAGGAGCCGGCGCCGTGGTGAGGCCGCCCACCGGTTACGCACCCGAGCGAAGGTTCCGCACCCGACGAAGCACCCCGGCGAGGAGGTGGACACGATGACCGAAGACGACCGAGCGCGAGGCGTGGCGGGCACGATGACAGAAGCCGACCGCGCACCGGGCAGGGCGGGCGCGGCGACCGGAGCCGACCGCGCACCGGGCACGGCGGGCACGCCTGCCGCGGCCGCCGAGGAGGTGGCGCGTGCCGCGGCCCAGGCGTTCGGGCTCAGCCCCGCGCAGCCGGACGACCACCGCACATCGGCGGCGGCCCAGCGCCTGCACACCGACCCGGACACCGTGGAGCGGGACCTCATCAAGCTGGTGCTCACCATCGTCGAGCTGCTCCGCCAGCTCATGGAGCGCACCGCGATCCACCGCGTCGACCAGGGCGACCTGAGCGAGCCCCAGGAGGAGCGGATCGGCATGACGCTGATGATCCTGCACGAACGTATGACGGAGTTGTGCGACCGCTACGACCTGACGATGGACGACCTCAATCTCGACCTCGGGCCGCTCGGCTCACTGCTGCCGCACAACGGCGCCTGAACGAGCCGGATCCAGGTTTCATCACACCACCCAAGGCAAGGAGGAGGCCATGACTACTGACGACAAGAACGCGAAGAACTCCACCCCGAGCAAGGGCAGGACCACCACCACTACCGCCCGGAAGTCAGCCGCCTCGGCCCGCAAGACGGCCGGCGCCACCGCGGAGAAGGCCGGCAAGCAGGCTGACGCGACGGCCGACGAGGCGGTGTCCGCGGCCGAGGACGCCAAGGATTCGGCCTCGAACAGTGCGCGGGCGGCCGGTGAGACCACTCGGCGCGTCGGCCGTGCCGCGGCCGCCGGTCTCCAGAGCGGGCAGCAGGCCGTGACCGCCAACGCCGCCAAGGCCGCGAGTGCGGCCACCACGGCCTGGACGGTCGTCAAGCACCGCAAGGCGGTCGCCGCCGGAGCCGCCGCAGGCGTGGCCGGTGTCGCCGGAGCGGCGTTCGCCATCGGCCGTTCGACCGCCAAGCCCCCGACGGGCCCGCTGACCCGACTGGCGCGCGGGCGGATCTGACAGCGGAACACAGAGCGCCGGGCAGGACCCGGACATGGGGCGGGGC
>NZ_JBHXJG010000444.1:0-2704 GCF_042723425.1 Streptomyces sp. NPDC058375
CCTCGCGGGAGCGCGGCGGACGGCACGGCCGGTGGTACGGCGGAGGGAACCCGGCCGCCGGGGAGCGGGCCGGGCCCCGGGGCCCGTCGTTCGACGACAGGCCCCCGCGGACTACTTCAGACCGATCTTGTCGCAGTCGGCCTTGTACTTGGCCGTGCAGATCTCGTCCAGCGTCCAGATGCCGTCCTTGAGGACGGTGTCCTGGATGTTGTCCTTGGTCAGCGAGACGACCGGGACGAGGACCGTCGGGATGCCCTTCGTGGTGGCGCTGTCGACCTTGGAGGTGGCGATGGAGTCGAGCTTCTCGCCCTTGGCGAGGGCGACGGCCATCTCGGCCGCGACGATGCCCTCGGCCGGGTAGGACTTGTAGACGCTCATGAACTGCTCACCGGAGACGATGCGCTGAACGCCCGCGAGCTCGGCGTCCTGGCCGGTGACCGGCGGGAGCGGGTCGATACCGGCGCCCTTGAGGGCGGTGATGATGCCGCCCGCCATGCCGTCGTTGGCGGAGTAGACGCCGTCGATCTTGTCCTTGCCGAGCGCGGTGATCGCCGCTTCCATGTTGGCGTTGGCGTTCTCCGGCTTCCACTCCTTGGTGTCGTACTCCTTGCCGTACTTCACCTTGCCGTCGAGGACGGACTTGGCGCCCGTCTTGAAGAGCGCGGCGTTCGGGTCGGTGATCGCGCCGTTCATCATCACGATCGTGCCGCCGTCTGCCTTGTCGCCCAGGGCCTCCAGCAGGGCGGTGCCCTGGGCCCGGCCGACCTCTTCGTTGTCGAAGGAGGTGTAGGCGTCGATGGGGCCCTCGGCGAGGCGGTCGAAGGCGACGACGGGGATGCCGGCGTCCTTGGCCTTCTTGACGCTGTTGGCGATCGCCTTGGAGTCGACCGAGCCCAGGATGAGGGCGTCGACCTTGTTGGTGATCATGGTGTCGACCTGCTGCGCCTGCGTGTTCGCATCCTGCTTGGCGTTGGCGTAGGTGACCTTCGCCTTGCCGCCGGTGAGCTCGCTGATCTTCTTCTCGATGATCGGCCGGTCGAACTTCTCGTAACGGGCCGTCTGGTTCTCGGGGAGGAGCAGACCTATCTTCAGGTCGTCGCCCTTCTTCTCCGAGCCCTGCTCGGCCTTGTCGCCGGACTCCTTGGCGCTCCCGCAAGCGGCCAGCGAGATCGCCATCGTGGTGGCGGCAACGGCAACGGCGGCACGACGCATACGCGTGTTCATTCTCGAACCTCCCTGACGAGGCCGCGACGTTGCGGCCGAGGTGGCTGGAAGTCAACTCGGCCCCAGGGCCAGCGTCAAGGAGTAAATCCTTAACGAGATGACAACGGTGCCATTCGTTATCTAAGTGAAGGCAGGAGTCGCCACAGGGAGAGTGCTCTCCAAAAGGGATGAATCCCCCATCTCGCTGAGCACCAGGGCGAGTGCGCCCAGCACTTCGGCACGGCCGCCGAGCGCCCCGGGGAGGACCGAGAGCTGCCGGGCGGCGCTGGGGATCGCGTACCGCGACACGGAGTCCCGTATGGGCCCCAGGACCAGCTCCCCGGCCTCCGCCAGCGAGCCGCCGAGCACCACGCGGCTGGGGTTGAGCAGGTTGCACAGGTTGGCCACGCCACTGCCTATGTGCCGGCCGACGTCGCCGATCACCCGGCGGCAGCCCGGATCGCCCTCCCGGGCCAGCTGGACCACCCGCTCCATGGTGAGCCCGGGGCCGTGGCTGGGCTGGAGCAGCGGCAGGACGTACCGGGCGGCGGTGAAGGTCTCCAGGCAGCCGCGGTTGCCACAGCGGCAGACCGGGCCCGACTCGTCGAGCGTGATGTGCCCGATCTCGCCGGCCGTGCCGCCCGGGCCCCGGTAGATGGTCCCGTCGATCACCAGACCGGCGCCGACGCCGCTGGCTACCTTGATGTACGCGAGGTCCTTGACGCCCCTGCCGCTCCCCCAGACCAGCTCGCCCAGCGCCCCGAGGTTGGCGTCGTTGTCGACGTACACGGGGACGCCGAGGCGGCCGGAGAGCTCCTCGCTGGGGTTGATGCCCGTCCAGCCCGGCAGGATCGAGGTGGAGCCCAGCGTGCCGGACTCGACGTCGATGGGGCCCGGCACGCCGAGACCGACGCCGATCACCTTCTCCGGGCCGATCCCGGTGGCCTCGATCAGCCGTTTGACCAGCACCTCGGCCCGGTCGAAGCCCTCGGCGGAGGAGGCGTCGACATCCAGCGGCTCGGACTCCTCGGCGAGCACCTGGTGGGCGAGGTTGCCGACGGCGACGCGCAGATGCGTATGGCCGAAGTCGACGCCGATGACGATGCCCGCGTCGCCGCTGAGCGAGACGCTCCGGGCCCGCCGGCCGCCCGCCGAGGTGGGGGTGACCTCGACCGTTCCGCCGTCCTTCAGCTCCCGGACGATATTGGAGACCGTGGCCGCGGAGAGGCCGGTGCTCCGGGCGATCTCCGCCTGGGTGAGCGATCCTGCCATCCGTACGGCGCGTACGACCCGCTCCAGATTGGCCCTGTGCAGCGATGTCTGCGACCCGGGAGTCTCCATCGACTCATCCACTCCTGCCCTTGGCGGGCGGTCCGTCAAGGACCGCCCCGGCCGGGGCCGCAGCGATGAGACCCCGGCTTCCTCCAACATGTGAACTCTAAGCTGACCGTTCGGGGGTGCCTCCCGTCAAGACCTGAGCACCGGCGCACCCCACAACCTG
>NZ_JBHXJG010000445.1:0-2697 GCF_042723425.1 Streptomyces sp. NPDC058375
AGCCGGCCGAACACGGAGTGCGCCGCAAGAGCCGCCGCGGCCTCGGGGGTCTCGCGTCGCCGGGCGTTCATGTCGGTCGCCACGAAACCGGGCACCACGGTGTTCGCCGTGATGCCTCGCTCCGCCACTTCCTTTGCCACAGCAAGCGTCAGCGTCTCCAGCGCGCCTTTGGTCATGGCATAGGTCACCGACTCCGGAAAGGACCGGTGGGCGGCGGCCGACGAAATGTTGACGATCCGTCCTCGGTCCCGCATCAGGGTCAGCCCCTGCTGGATGAGGAAGAGCGGTGCTTTCACGTTCACGGCGAACATCCGGTCGAAAACCTCCGGTGAGGCATCGCTTATCCGCCCGGATCCGCTCACACCGGCGTTGTTGACCAGAATGTCCAGCACCGGTTCTTCTCCCCGGGCCGTCATTCCCGCGCGGAACGTCTCGTACAGGGCTTCGACGTCCCCCGGCACTCCGAGCAGGGATCCCACCGCGAAAGCCTGTCCGCCCGCTTTCCCGATCTCCTCGACCACCTCCTGGGCCGCGTTCCCGCGCTCACCGTAATGAACGGCGACCAGGGCCCCGTCGCGCGCGAGCCGCCGGGCGATTGCCCGCCCGATGCCGCGGCTGGCACCCGTGACCAACGCGACCTTTCCCGCCAGCGAACCCATGAATCCATCCCTCTGCCTCGATCACTCCGCAGGTGTCACGAAGCGCAGCCACCCTACCCATCGACGCAGGGCGAAATGCGCTTCCGCGAAGCGGTGCCCGGACGTGGCCGCCCCCACGGCCGGAGGCGGGGCGAGGCCGCGCCGGGCGCACGAACCTCCCATCCGTCTGCTTGATATTGCTTGAAACACTCGCTTAATATGCAGATTCGAGCATCGATTGCCGGGAACCACGAACAGGGAGCACAGATGACGCACGTGGCTCAGGAGCTGGCCAGCCAGCCCGACTGCTGGCAGGTGGCCGCCGGCATGGCGGACGGTCTGGCCCACCGGCTTCCGGCGGCCGGCGAGCGCATCGCCGTGGTCGGCTGCGGTACGTCGTACTTCATGGCCCAGGCCTACGCGGCTCTTCGGGAGGGCAGCGGCCAGGGTGAGACCGACGCCTTCGCCGCTTCGGAGTTCCCGGCCGGTCGCCCGTACGACCGGGTCGTGGCGTTGAGCCGCTCCGGCACCACGACGGAGGTGCTCGGACTCCTCGGGCAGATCGGTGACACGACCCGCCGCACGGTGGTCATCGGCGACCCCGACACCCCGATGGCGGCGATGGCCGACGACACGATCGTGCTGGAGTTCGCCGACGAGAAGTCCGTCGTGCAGACCCGCTTCGCGACCTCGGCGCTGACCCTGCTCCGCGCCCACCTGGGTCTGCACAGCGACGCGGTGGTCGACGACGCCCAGGTGGCGCTGGCCGAGCCGCTGCCCGCCGGTCTGGTGGAGTGCAGCCAGTTCACCTTCCTCGGGCAGGGGTGGAGCGTGGGGCTCGCCAACGAGGCGGCGCTGAAGATGCGCGAGGCGGCGCTCGCCTGGACCGAGGCGTACCCGGCGATGGAGTACCGGCACGGCCCGATCAGCATCTCCACCCGCTCCACCGCGACCTGGATGCTCGGCGAGGCCCCGTCCGGACTGATGGACGAGGTACACGCGACCGGCGCCCGGTGGGTGGCCGGCGGCCTCGATCCGCTGGCGGAGCTGGTCCGGGTGCAGCGGCTGGCGCTGGCCATCGCGAACGCGCGGGGTCTCGACCCGGACCGGCCGCGCCACCTCACCCGCTCGGTCATCCTCAGCAGCGCGGCCTGAGGGCCCAGGCCGCCCCCTTCACCGCCCACCGGTCCCTCATCCCGGAGTCGCCATGCCCATCGCCGCCACCGGCGAGCTGATCGCCGAGGCCGCCGCACAGCTCGGTGCGGTCGCCGCGTTCAACGTCATCACCCTGGAACACGCGGAAGCCATCGCCGAGGGCGCGGAGGCCGCGGGGTCGCCGGTGATCCTGCAGATCAGCGAGAACGCGGTCGCCTACCACCGGGGCCGGCCCCGCCCGCTCGCGCGCGCCGCGGCCGAGGTCGCCGACCAAGCCGCCGTACCCGTCTCCCTGCACCTCGATCATGTGCAGTCCACCGAACTGCTGCACCGGGCGGCGGACTGCGGTTTCAGCTCGGCGATGTTCGACGCGGCCCGGCTGCCGTACGCGGAGAACCTGGCGGCCACCCGCGCCGCCGTCGTCTGGGCGCACGAGCGGGGCCTGTGGCTGGAGGCGGAACTCGGGCAGGTCGGCGGGAAGAACGGGGAGCCGGCGCTCGACGCCCATGCGCCCGGGGCCCGTACGGACCCGGAGGAGGCGCGGTCGTTCGTCGCGGCCACCGGGGTCGACGCGCTGGCCGTGGCGGTCGGCACCTCGCACGCCATGACCTCGCGGGACGCCGTCATCGACCACGCTCTGCTGGGCGGGCTGCGGGCGGCCGTGCCGGTTCCGCTGGTGCTGCACGGTTCGTCCGGGGCCTCCGACGAGGAGCTGGCCCGTGCCGTGGCGGGCGGAATCCGCAAGGTCAACATCGGAACCGCGCTGAACATCGCGATGACCGGCGCCATACGGGAGCGGCTGGCCCGGGACGACCGGGGTGTGGACCCGCGCCGCTATCTGGCGGACGGCAGGGACGCGATGGCCCGGACGGTGGCCCGGATGATCGCGGTGCTGCCCTCGGGG
>NZ_JBHXJG010000446.1:0-2663 GCF_042723425.1 Streptomyces sp. NPDC058375
GGACCGGAACCGGGGCGGCGGGGCGCTCACGCGGGTACTGCGCGGTGCGCAGTGCTGTGTGCGGCAGCACTGAGCGGGGTCAGACCAGGGAACCGCCCGGCAGCTCCACCTTCGCGCCGAGCTTCTCCAGCTTCTCCATGAAGTTCTCGTAACCGCGGTTGATCAGGTCGATGCCGTGCACCCGGGAGGTGCCCTGCGCCGCCAGTGCCGCGATCAGGTACGAGAAGCCGCCCCGGAGGTCCGGGATGACCAGGTCCGCGCCCTGCAGCTTCGTCGGCCCGGACACGACCGCCGAGTGCAGGAAGTTGCGCTGGCCGAAGCGGCAGTCCGAGCCGCCCAGGCACTCGCGGTAGAGCTGGATGTGCGCGCCCATCTGGTTGAGCGCGGAGGTGAAGCCGAGCCGCGACTCGTACACCGTCTCGTGGACGATGGAGAGGCCCGCGGCCTGCGTCAGCGCCACCACCAGCGGCTGCTGCCAGTCGGTCTGGAAGCCGGGGTGCACGTCCGTCTCCAGCGCGATGGCGTTGAGCGCGCCGCCCGGGTGCCAGAAGCGGATGCCCTCGTCGTCGATCTCGAAGGCGCCGCCGACCTTGCGGTAGGTGTTGAGGAAGGTCATCATCGAGCGCTGCTGGGCGCCGCGCACATAGATGTTGCCCTCGGTCGCCAGCGCCGCCGACGCCCAGGAAGCCGCCTCCAGGCGGTCCGGGATCGCCCGGTGGGTGTAACCGTCGAGCTTGTCGACACCGGTGATCCGGATGGTCCGGTCGGTGTCCATGGAGATGATCGCGCCCATCTTCTGCAGTACGCAGATGAGGTCCTCGATCTCCGGCTCGACGGCCGCGTTGGACAGCTCGGTGACGCCCTCGGCGAGGACGGCGGTGAGCAGCACCTGCTCGGTGGAGCCCACCGAGGGGTACGGCAGCCGGATCTTGGTGCCGCGCAGCCGCTGCGGGGCCTCCAGGTACTGGCCGTCGGCCCGCTTCTCGATGGTCGCGCCGAACTGGCGCAGCACCTCGAAGTGGAAGTCGATCGGCCGGCCGCCGATGTCGCAGCCGCCGAGGCCCGGGATGAAGGCGTGGCCGAGGCGGTGCAGCAGCGGGCCGCAGAAGAGGATCGGGATCCGCGACGAACCCGCGTGGGCATCGATGTCGGCGACGTTCGCCGACTCGACGTGCGAGGGGTCGAGGATCAGTTCGCCCGGCTCGTCGCCGGGGCGGACGGTGACGCCGTGCAGCTGGAGAAGCCCCCGGACCACCCGTACGTCACGGATGTCGGGAACGTTGCGGAGGCGGCTGGGCCCGCTGCCGAGCAGCGCGGCGACCATGGCCTTCGGCACCAGGTTCTTGGCGCCTCGGACGCGGATCTCGCCCTCCAGCGGGGTGCCGCCGTGGACAAGCAGGACATCGTCTGTGCCGGTCATGTATCTCGCGTTCCGGAGTGGTCGGGCAGGGGGCCAACGAAAAGGGTAATGGCCTCCTACCCCCCTTCCGTAAGGCGAAGGGGGGTGTACGAACGTCATGAATCCGCCACAACACCCTCCGCGCATCCGATCTTGCGGAGGGTTACCGTCCGGATGGCCCACCGTGCGCCCGTCGTACGGTGCGCTCCTCGTGCCTCCGTGCGCCCTGAGCTGCGCTCGCTCTCCTGAGGGCGGCATCACGGTCACTCGGCCCCCGTGAAGGGCGAAGATGCGGGATCATTCCTGCCATGACCGAGGTGTCCTCGCTCACAGGGCGACTGCTCGTGGCCGCACCCGCCCTCACGGACCCGAATTTCGACCGCGCGGTGGTGCTGCTCCTCGACCACGACGAGGAGGGCTCCCTCGGCGTGGTCCTCAACCGCCCGACCCCGGTCGGCGTCGGCGACATCCTCGCGTCCTGGGCCGCCCTGACCGGCGAGCCGGACGTCGTCTTCCAGGGCGGGCCCGTCTCGCTCGACTCCGCGCTCGGCGTGGCGGTGATCCCCGGCGACGAGGGCCCGCTCGGCTGGCGGCGGGTGCACGGGGCGATCGGCCTCGTCGACCTGGAGACCCCGCCGGAGCTGCTCGGCCCGGCCCTCGGCTCGCTGCGGATCTTCGCCGGGTACGCGGGCTGGGGCCCCGGTCAACTGGAGGGCGAGCTCAGCGAGGGCGCGTGGTTCGTGGTCGAGTCCGAGCCCGGCGACGTCTCCTCGCCGCGCCCCGAGCAGCTCTGGCGCGCGGTGCTCCGCCGCCAGCGCAGCGAGCTCGCGATGATCGCCACGTATCCGGACGACCCTTCCCTGAACTGACGGCCGACCCTTCCCTCAACCGATGCCCGTCTCTTTCAGTACCCTTGGCGGTTATGAGCACTCTTGAGCCCGATCGCGGGGCAGGTACGGGAACCCTCGTCGAACCGACGCCGCAGGTGTCGAGGGGCGACGGCGACCACGAGCGCTACGCCCATTACGTCCAGAAGGACAAGATCATGGCGAGCGCCCTGGAGGGCACTCCCGTGGTCGCGCTGTGCGGCAAGGTCTGGGTGCCGGGGCGCGACCCCAAGAAGTACCCGGTCTGCCCCATGTGCAAGGAGATCTACGAGTCCATGGGCGCCGGCGGCGACAAGGACAAGGGCAAGGGCGGCGGCAAGGACAAGAAGTAGGTCCGCTCCCTCATTTGCTGTCAGGCCCCCCGGGGCGCGCGACAC
>NZ_JBHXJG010000447.1:0-2647 GCF_042723425.1 Streptomyces sp. NPDC058375
CCGGTCACCGGTGGGGCGGCTCAGGCGCGGGGCGGCCCGTCCTGGTCGCGGTCCGTCCCCAGCTGCTGCTTGAGCTTGTCCTGGGCGGTGTCGACGTGACCCTTGTACTTGCCCTGCGTACGGCCGTCGACCATGTCGCCGGCCTTGTCGACGCCCTTGCCGGCCTGGTCCTCGTGGCCCTTGAGCATCTTCTTGATCTTGTCCAGTGCGGACATGCGTCCTCCTCGTCGACTCTGCGCCCCCGCACATCAAGGGTCACCGCACCGGGCCCCGCCCGCATCCGCGCCGAGGCCGGGGCGTGCCCGGGCGGACGGGCCCGGGGAGCGCCAAAAGTGTGAACCCGCGCCGACTGGGCACATACCGTTTGACCAGGAGGAGGTGGTGGCAATGGGCCGCATCCGAGTCGTCGTCCGTCGTCCCCCGCCCCCTTCGGGGCCCCCGCCGCTCGATCTGCGCACCCCGTCCGGCCGCCCCCTGCCGTACTGAGCGTCGGCGCCACCCACCCTTTCGAGGCGCCGGTACGTCCGTACGAGTTGCCGGTGATCCGCGTCCGTACGGGTTACCGAGGATCCGCGTCCGTACGGGTTACCGAGGATCCGCGTCCGTACGGGTTACCGGTGATCCGGGTGAGGTCCGCCGTCGAGCGGGCCGTGCCGCCGCGGTCTGTCCTCGTACCGTGCCGCGGCCGGCCCCGACAGCGGCGCGAGCTGCTCCACCAGGGCCTCCAGCTCCTCGACGGCGTATTCCGTCTCACGGCGGATGTTCTTGTGCTCCGCGACGATGGCCCCGAGCAGCAGCGCGGTGAGCGCGACGCACCCGTTGAGCAGCGAGAGATTGGCCATGACCTCCATCAGGCTGTGGCCCGCGAACGGCCCCAGCGCGTCCGTACCGGCGAGGATCGCGAGCACCGAGACGACCAGGGCGCACGGCGCGCTGCCCGGCAACTGGAAGCGCAGGGCAGCCCAGATGATCACCGGGAACACCAGATAGATCATCGACAGCGAGCTGCGCGTGGCGATCAACGACGACACGACCACGACGACGGCGAGGACCGACGCCTCCAGCCACCGGTCGCTCGGGCGGGGCCACCGCACCCCGCGCAGGACCAGCAGGACGGGGGTGACCACCAGGACGCCCATCGCGTCCCCCGCCCACCAGGACGACCAGACCAGCCAGAAACGTCCCGGCGGGACCTTGCCGTCGAGCAGCAGCGTGAAACTCCCGATGGTGGCGCTGATCAGCATCCCCGCGAACGCGCCGATGAAGACCAGACAGACCCCGTCCCGCAGCCGGACCAGCTCCCTGCGGAAGCCGACCTTCCGCAACAGGGTGTACGCGGTGAGCGGGGCGAGCGTGTTGCCGAACATGATGGCCAGCCGGCTCACCGTGAACGCGTCGCCGATCTCGGAGACCGTGACCAGCGTGCCCAGCGCGATGCCCGGCCAGACGCGGACGCCCAGGCACAGTAACGAGGCCAGTGCGATGCCGGTGGGCGGCCACAGCGGAGTGACGACCGCGCCGTCCACGACCACCTGGCGCATCAGCCCGAGCCGCCCCGACAGGTAGTAGGCGCCGGCCACGCCCAGGACCTGCGCCACGTACACGGCCCGACGTCTGGCTTCCTTGCTGCGGATCACACGACTCATCAGACACCGACCGCGGCGGGAGTCGGCAGGTGACACGCGCGGTACGGCCGGCGTCACCGCGCTCTGCGGCGGGCGGCTCCATGCCGCAGGACCAGCACGGCGGCGTCGTCCTCGTGCCCTGTCAGCTCCGCCGCGCCCAGGACCTCGTCGGCCAGTTGCGCCGCGCTCGCCCCGGCGTGCGCGGCGACCAGCTGACGGACCCGTTCGAGTCCGTCCTCGATCAGCAGCGACGGTCCCTCGACGACCCCGTCGGTGAGCAGCACGATCGCTCCGTCGGAGTCGAGGGTGCGCCGGGTGACGGGATAGCCCTCGCCGGGCTCGATGCCGAGCGGCAGGCCGCCTGGGTCCTCCGTGACGCCGGACCGGCCCCCCGTGGTGGCCCACACGCACGCCACGTGCCCGGCTCGTGCGCTGTGCAGCTCCCAGGTCGCCGGGTCCAGCCGCATGAACGTACAGGTCGCGAAGAGTCCCGAGTCCACGGACAGCAGCAGATCGTTCGTCCGGCCCAGGACCTCGCCCGGATCGGACGCCGTGCCCGCGATGGCCCGCATCGCGATGCGGACCTGGCCCATGAAGGCGGCCGCCTCGACGTCATGGCCCTGTACGTCGCCTATGGCGAAGCCGAGGGCCCCGTCCGCGAGTGTGAAACCGTCGTACCAGTCGCCGCCGATGTCCAGACCGTGGCGGGCGGGCGCGTAGCGTGCGGCGGACTGGAGGCCGGGGAGCGTCGGCAGGGTCGCCGGAAGCATGTCGCGCTGGAGCGCCTGGGCCAGTTCCACCCTGGCCTGGTGGAACTCCACTTCGCGCCGAGCGCGCGCGGTGAGGTCCTGCAAGGTGGTGAGCAGGTCTTCGGCGCTAGCTGAGCGGGGAGTCCGACGCCGGTTCATGTGCCGCTCCGCGGTGCGTTAAGACCGTGTCCTACATGGTCAGTTTGAGGAATCGTTTGTAGCAGCAGAGAGCGGCTGCCAGTCCGAGAAAGGCCAGGTAGTTGCCTGGTTTCC
>NZ_JBHXJG010000448.1:0-2624 GCF_042723425.1 Streptomyces sp. NPDC058375
CCGCTCTGCTTCTGCGGCTTCTGTGCCATGTCCAGCAACCTCATGGGCACGGCCTGTCCTCCCGCTGGTCTCTCGGCGCCGCCCGCAGTTTCGGCCGGTCCCTTCCAGTTGACCGGGAGGCGGGCGCCCGCACAGGAGGGCTTAGGGCCCTGAGGGGGTGCCGAAGGTCCCGCCCGGGACTTTCGGCCCGGGCCCTCCGGCCCGCGCCGGAGGTGCCCGAGGTCCCCTCGTGCGGGAATACGCCTACCGGTGGCGGAACGCCGGAACCGGGCCGGTGCGGCACCGCTCCCGCAGCCCGGTCAGCGCAGCGAGGGCCTGCGGCTTCCGTCGGCCGACGGGAGCGTGGCGGGGACGAGGGCGGAGAGGAATTCTGTACGCCGGCGGAGCCGGAAGCCCAGGGACTCGTAGAGCCGTACGGCCCCCGTGTTGGAGGCGGACGCATGCAGGAACGGCGTCTCGCCGCGCTCTCGGATCCCGTGGGCGACCGCCAGGACCAGCCGGCTCGCCAGCCCCTGCCCCCGTACGGACTCGTCCGTGCAGACGCCGCTGATCTCGGTCAAGCCGGGCGGGTGCAGCCGCTCCCCCGCCATCGCCACCAGGACGCCGCCCCGGCGGATGCCCAGATACGTGCCCAGCTCGACCGTGCGCGGCAGGAAGGGGCCGGGGCGGGTACGCGCCACCAGGTCCAGCATCTCCGGCACGTCCTGCGGGCCCAGCACGACCGCCTCCGGGTCGGGCGCGGCGTCCACCGACGCGTCGACCAGCTGGACGCCCTCGGCCCGGAAGACGATCTCCCAGTCCTGAGGCGGCGGCTCCTGGAACGCGGCCAGGGCGACGGAACCGCCCGGCCCGGCGAGCTCCGCGAGATCCGCCCAGTCCTGGGGGCCCGGAGCGTCGGGGAGCGCGATCCAGGGGGTGACGTCGGCGGGATAGCGCAGAACCCGTCCACGGCTCTCGGCGAAGTGGGCGTGCGGACCGGTCAGCGAGGACCGGGCGGGGTTGTCCAACGGATGGAGCCGGGAAGGGGCATCGGACCGGGGGCGGGGGCGGGTGTCGTTCTGGGTCATGGTCTCCTCGGTCTCGTTCCGTCCAACGCGCGGTTTCCTCGGCCGCGGGGGTGCTCCGCGTCCGGTAGCGGCGGACCCGCCGGCGAGAAAAAGGCCGGTGGACACGGCAAGTATTCCGGGAGGTGGATCTGTTCATGACACCACAATCATCGGGAGCCATCGCGGCCCGGGCCGACCGGACCCACGCCCCCGGGGCGCCGGCCCTCCCCGCCGGGACGCCGCCCCCGAGGACACCCCGGTGCGCCGACCCCCAGGACACGCCGGTGCGCCCGCCGCACGCCCGTACGTCCGCGCGCGCACGAGCAGCGAAATCGACTCATCCGTAGGCCAATACGTGCCGGTCCGGTCCCAACGCCCGCTCGCCTGTGGCACTCTGGTGGCGACCGCCCCACCGGGCTCCCCCGTACCGGTGGGGCGGTTCTGTGCACCTCCAGGGCTCACGCCCCTCACGTGACGGCGCCTCAGAGCCGAACCCCGGCTGCTTTTGGCCAACTCACGCCGGGTGGCCAGATCAACTCCCTCCCCCGTGCATGAGAGCCGTACCCCTGGGAAGGCGAACAGGCCTCAGGGCCTACGAACCAGGGAGCGTGAAGCGACATGACCGTGCAGACCGCGCAGGCCGCGCAGACGGCCGGTACGGAGCGGACGGGCACCACCGAGGAGCTCCCGTGGATCGAGGACGCCGGGAAGATCGCCCCGATGGACGCGCGTCGGCTTTCACGTCTCTTCTTCGACCGTCTCCAGGTCCTGGAGGAGGGCACGCACGAATACCAGTACGCCCGCAACACCCTCATCGAGATGAACCTGTCCCTCGTCCGCTTCGCCGCCAACCGCTTCCGCAACCGGGGCAGCGGCGACATGGAGGACATCGTCCAGGTCGGCACCATCGGGCTGATCAAGGCGATCGACCGCTTCGACCTCTCCCGGGAGGTCGAGTTCACGTCGTTCGCGGTGCCGTACATCGTCGGGGAGATCAAGCGGTTCTTCCGTGACACGAGCTGGGCGGTACACGTGCCGCGGCGTCTCCAGGAGCTGCGGGTCGACCTCGCCAAGGCGAAGGAGTCCCTGGCGGGCGACCTCGACCGGGATCCCACGGTCAAGGAGCTTGCGGAGGACCTGGGCATCGAGGAGGCCGAGGTCACGGAGGGGATCGTCGCCTCCAACGGCTATACGGCGGGCTCCCTGGACATGCCGACCGACACCGCGGAGTCCGGGCCCCGCCAGACCGCCGGCCGGACCTTCGCCGATGTGCTGGGCGAGCCGGACCCCGCCATGGAGACCGTGGAGAACCTCCACGCCCTCGCCCCCCTGCTGGACGAACTGGACGAGCGGGAGCGCCGGATCATCGACATGCGCTTCGGCCAGGAGATGACCCAGGCGCAGATCGGCGCGGAGCTCGGCATTTCGCAGATGCACGTCTCCCGACTGCTGAGCCGGATGCTGGGCAAGCTGCGGAGCGGGATGCTCGTCCAGGAGTGACCACCGCGGGCCGCCCCTTGGGCGGCGGACAAGGTGCGGGAAGGGTGTTGCGGTTCTGACTGATGCATCAGTCAGAAC
>NZ_JBHXJG010000449.1:0-2526 GCF_042723425.1 Streptomyces sp. NPDC058375
GCGCCGCGGGCCGGTGCGGGCGCCCGAGCGCCCGCACCGGCCCGCACTCCGGCCGTCGCTGCGACCGGTGCTCCGGTCAGGTGATCACGCCGCCGAAAAGGCCGCCGTGGGCCATGCCGAGGTAGAAACCGACCGCGGAGGCCCCAAGGCCCATGATCAGGCCGAACCTCTCCCAGGTGGTCTTCGAGATGTACTGGCCGTAGGCGCCGGTCAGAATCCCGATGAGCCCTGCCCAGGAGCTGATCAGGTGCAGATGGTGGAACATCGCCGTGACGAACGCGAGGACGCCGAGCACCCCGGTCACCACCATCAGGACGTCCTGGACGGGATGCGGCCTGCCGTCCGTCGCGAAGAGCGAACCGGTGGCGCGGCGGCCGGCGGGAGACCGGGAGCCTGCGGGGCGGATGGTCTGTGCCATGGAGTACCTCCTGGCCGGACGGATGGGCGGGTGAATCCAGCGCCTCCCGCACCACGGCGGGTGTAGCGCCTCTCACACCGCATCTGTCTCGATTGTGCCCTCTGAGCTCCTGATTTCAACCGGAAGCCGGTCTACGGGTAGTCTGTACGGTCTGCACCGGTGTCTGCCCAGGCCAGCACGGCGAGCCTCTACCCAAGCCCCCACTCGGGGACCGTTCGGGAGCGGATTGTCAGTGCCGGGTGTTCTCCTCGGGGACGCCGTTGCACTACGCATCACGACCCTCCTGCCACGGAACGACCGTGGCCGCTGAGTCCAAAGGAGGTGGGTTCCACATGCGTCACTACGAGGTGATGGTCATCCTCGACCCCGATCTCGAGGAGCGAGCAGTCTCCCCGCTGATCGAGAACTTCCTTTCCGTCGTCCGTGAGGGCGACGGAAAGGTGGAGAAGGTCGACACCTGGGGCCGTCGTCGGCTCGCCTACGAGATCAAGAAGAAGCCCGAGGGCATCTACTCGGTCATCGACCTGCAGGCCGAGCCTGCGGTCGTCAAGGAGCTCGACCGCCAGATGAACCTGAACGAGTCGGTCCTCCGGACCAAGGTCCTCCGTCCCGAGATCCACTGAGCATCTAGCTCAGCGGTTTTCGGGTCCGAGTAGCAGCAAGCAGCCAGAAGCAATCCCCGCCGAGAGGTTCACCCATGGCAGGCGAGACCGTCATCACGGTCGTCGGCAATCTCGTCGACGACCCCGAGCTGCGCTTCACCCCGTCCGGTGCGGCGGTCGCGAAGTTCCGTGTCGCGTCCACTCCCCGCATCTTCGACCGGCAGACCAATGAGTGGAAGGACGGCGAAGGCCTGTTCCTCACCTGCTCGGTCTGGCGTCAGGCGGCGGAGAACGTCGCGGAGTCGCTCCAGCGAGGCATGCGCGTCGTCGTGCAGGGCCGGCTGAAGCAGCGGTCCTACGAGGACCGTGAGGGCGTCAAGCGCACGGTCTACGAGCTGGACGTCGAGGAAGTCGGCCCCAGCCTCAAGAACGCCACGGCCAAGGTCACCAAGACCACCGGTCGCGGTGGTCAGGGCGGCCAGGGTGGATACGGCGGCGGCCAGCAGGGCGGCGGCAACTGGGGCGGCGGTCCCGGTGGCGGTGGCCAGCAGGGCGGCGGCGGTGCACCCGCCGACGACCCGTGGGCGACCGGCACGCCGGCGGCCGGCGGCCAGGGCGGCGGGGGACAGCAGGGCGGCGGAGGCGGCTGGGGCGGAAGCTCCGGCGGTTCCGGCGGCTCCTCTGGCGGCGGCTACTCGGACGAGCCTCCCTTCTAGGGCTGCTCGTACCCCCACTTCTTGATCACACAGGAGAAACACCATGGCGAAGCCGCCTGTGCGCAAGCCTAAGAAGAAGGTCTGCGCGTTCTGCAAGGACAAGACCCAGTACGTGGACTACAAGGACACGAACATGCTGCGGAAGTTCATTTCCGACCGCGGCAAGATCCGTGCCCGCCGCGTCACCGGCAACTGCACGCAGCACCAGCGTGACGTCGCCACGGCTGTCAAGAACAGCCGTGAGATGGCGCTGCTGCCCTACACGTCCACCGCGCGATAAGGGAAGGGTGACAACAGCATGAAGATCATCCTCACCCACGAGGTCTCCGGCCTCGGCACCGCCGGCGACGTCGTCGACGTCAAGGACGGGTACGCCCGTAACTACCTGGTTCCGCGTGGCTTCGCCATTCGCTGGACCAAGGGCGGCGAGAAGGACGTGGCGCAGATCCGCCGCGCCCGCAAGATCCACGAGATCGCGACGATCGAGCAGGCCAACGAGATCAAGGCCAAGCTCGAGGGCGTGAAGGTCCGTCTGGCTGTTCGCTCCGGCGACGCCGGCCGTCTCTTCGGCTCCGTGACCCCGGCCGACGTCGCTGCGGCGATCAAGGCCGCCGGTGGTCCCGACGTCGACAAGCGTCGCGTCGAGCTCGGCTCGCCGATCAAGACGCTCGGCGGACACCAGGTGTCCGTCCGTCTGCACCCCGAGGTCGCAGCGAAGCTCGGCGTCGAGGTCGTTGCTGCCTAAGGGCAGAGCTCAGCAGAGTCAGTGAAGGGCCGCACCCGTTGGGTG
>NZ_JBHXJG010000450.1:0-2478 GCF_042723425.1 Streptomyces sp. NPDC058375
GTACGGGAAGATCCCGGACGCCCGCCGAGTTAGTAGAAGCGTGAACATTTCTGGGGTGCGCGAGCTGGACGTGGTCGTGATCGGCGCGGGTCAGGCGGGGCTGTCCGCCGCCTACCATCTGCGCCGCGTCGGGCTGGCGCCGGACGACGACTTCGTCGTGCTGGACCACGCGCCCCGGCCGGGCGGCGCGTGGCAGTTCCGCTGGCCCTCGCTGACGTACGGCAAGGTCCACGGGATGCACGCGCTGCCCGGCATGGAGCTGACCGGAGCCGACCCCGGCCGACCTTCCTCGGAGGTGATCGGCGCGTACTTCGCCGCGTACGAGGAGCGCTTCGATCTGCGGGTTTACCGGCCCGTGGAGGTCAGCGCCGTACGGGAGGGAAGCGGCGGACGGCTGGTAGTGGAGACGTCCGAGGGGACTTACGCGACGCGCGCCCTGATCAACGCGACCGGCACCTGGGATAGGCCGTTCTGGCCGCGCTATCCGGGCCAGGAGACGTTCCGGGGGCGGCAGTTGCACACGGCGAACTATCCGGGGCCCGAGGAGTTCGCGGGGCAGCGCGTCCTCGTGGTCGGGGGCGGCGCCTCCGGTACGCAGCATCTGATGGAGATCGCCGAGTACGCGGCCGACACCTTCTGGGTGACCCGCAGCGAACCGGTCTTCCGCGAGGGGCCCTTCACCGAGGAGTGGGGGCGAGCGGCCGTGGCGATGGTGGAGGAGCGGGTACGCAACGGGCTGCCGCCGAAGAGCGTGGTCAGCGTGACCGGGCTGCCGATGACCGACGCCGTGCGGCGGGCCCGGGCCGCGGGCGTGCTGGACCGGCTGCCGATGTTCGACCGGATCACGTCGACCGGGGTGGCCTGGGACGACGGTCGTACCGTCGAGGCCGATGTGATCCTGTGGGCGACCGGGTTCCGGCCCGCCGTGGACCATCTGGCACCGCTGAAGCTGCGTGAGCCGGGTGGCGGCATCCGGGCCGAGGACACCCGTGCCGTACGCGACGGGCGCGTCCATCTCGTCGGGTACGGCCCCTCCGCCAGCACCATCGGCGCGAACCGGGCGGGCCGGGCGGCGGTCCGGTCGGTCATGCGGCTGCTGAAGGAGACCGGCGGCGGGCGGGCCGGCAGGGAAGCCGGGGCAGCCGTCGCCGTGCCCGTCCCGGGGGCCTGAACTCCTCGTCGGCCTCGGGCGGCGGAGCCGGTGAGCCCGTGGTGGCGGACCTGGTCAGCCCGTGGTGGCGGACCTGGTCAGCCCGTGGTGGCGGAACCGCGGCTGCGGTTGAACTCCTCGACGTTCCTCTGCTGCTCGTCGTAGCTGTCGGTGAACCGGGTGTCGCCGGGGCCGACCGTGACGAAGTACAGCCAGGGGCCGGGCGTGGGGCTGACGGCCGCGCGCAGCGCCTCCTCCCCCGGATTGCCGATGGGCGTCGGCGGCAGTCCCTTGATCCGGTAGCTGTTGTACGGGCTGTCCAGCTGGGTGTCGGCGGTCGTCGTGTCCAGGGTGGAGCGTTTGAGGGCGTAGTTGATGGTGGAGTCCATCTGCAACGGCATGTCCTTGAGCAGCCGGTTGTAGACGACCCGGGCCACCTTGCCCATGTCGGACGCGGTGTCGGCCTCGGCCTGGACGATGCTGGCAATCGTGACCGTGTCGTAGACGGAGACGTTGTTGCGCTGGGCCCCCGCCGTGACGTGGCCCGCGCCGAAGTGCTTACGGGCGGTGTCGGCCATGTAGCGCAGCAGGCCGGCGGGCTCGGTCGCGTCGTCGATCGGATACGTGGCCGGGAAGAGGTATCCCTCGGGGTTGCCCTCGGCCTGGGCGGGCAGCTCCAGGTCCACCGCCGACGCTGCCTTCAAGGTGCTGCCGGGCTTCAGGTCGAGCGCCTTGTCGACCGCTTCGTACACCTGGGAGACGCGGCGGCCTTCGGGAATCATCAGCGTGCGCTGCGGGCTCTCCTGCTTCTTCGGCGGCTCGTCCGATCCGGTCAGGGACAGCGGGATCAGGACGGCGGCCGACACGACGAGCAGTGCGCCGACGACCAGGACGATCTTTCCGCGGCGGGTCGGGCGGAGTCTGCGACGGGGGCGGGCGTCCGGGGACTCGTTCACCATGCGGGCACGTTAACCCGGGGCACCGGCCACGGCCGGTAGCCCGACCACGGCGTCGCCCCCGGCGACACGAACGCCGTAGGGGCGCGAACAGAACACCCGTAGCCGGAACACACGAACAAGGGATCGGGTGTTCGCTGGAACGCGTGATCGTCAGGGGATTCGTTGCTCTTCACTCGTCCGGGGCGCGATGATTGCAGAGCGCAGTCAACGGGCTGCAGACCGCTACTGCGCAGTCCCGCAGATGCACCACGTACAAGGAGAAAGACCAGATGAACTTCCTGACCAACCTGCTTGCCGGCGTCGTCCACTTCGTGGGTTGGCTCGTCTGACCATTGCTCCGCCCGGCGCCGTCGCTCCCCGTCCCACGGG
>NZ_JBHXJG010000451.1:0-2466 GCF_042723425.1 Streptomyces sp. NPDC058375
GGGTGCAGCGGCGTCGGCACGGGGAGCAGCCGGACCCTGGCTTCCCCCAGCTGCCAGCTCTGCGCCTTCTTGTTCGGGGACTTGCCGAGGAGGACCACGTCCCAGCCCGCCGCCGCGGCGGAGCGGGCCTCCTTCTGGACCCGGGAGTCCCCCTTCACCGCGTTGTCGACCAGCATGACGATCTTCCCGCGGGGCCTGCCGGCGGGGGCTGAGGACTGAGGGTCAAGCACCACGACGGATCGTTTCCTCCCGCTCGAAGACGACAGTGCGGCCGCTCCTGGCCGAGTCGAGCAGGGAGGCGGCCACCTCCACGGTGCGCAGCCCCTGCCGCAGGGTGCAGATGTCGACGGAGAGGCCCTGCACGGCGTCCCGGAAGAGTTCGTGTTCGACGAGCAGCGGCTCACGCTTGGGGATGGCGTAGCGGATCATGTCGCCCTCGGAGACCCCGCGGAACGCGTGCAGGGCCTCCCACTCGGTGGCGACGGAGGCGTTCGAGTAGAACGTCAGGTCGGCCGTCAGCGTGTCGGCGATGAGGCAGCCCCGCTCACCGGTGACGGAGGTGAACCGCTCCTTGAGCGGGCTCAGCCAGTTGACCAGATGGTTGACCATGGTCCCGTCGGAGAGCCGGCCCACCGCGCTGACCATGTCCTCGTAGGGGCGGCCGGACTTCGACACGGTGTGCGCCGCGATCGACACGTAGCTCCGGCCGGTCATCCACGCCGTGAGGTCGATGTCGTGGGTGGCGAGGTCCTTGACCACGCCGACGTCGGCGATGCGGTGCGGGAAGGGGCCCTGACGCCGGGTCACGATCTGGTAGAGGTCGCCGAGTTCGCCGTCCTGGAGACGGTCCCGCAGCGAGCGCAGTGCGGGGTTGCACCGCTCGATGTGCCCCACGCCCGCGACGAGGTTCCGTGACTCGAAGGCGTGCACGAGCCGCAGAGCGCCCTCGACGGAGTCGGCGAGCGGTTTCTCGATCAGCACGCAGACGCCCGCGTCGGCCAGCCGCAGGCCGATCTCCTCGTGCAGTCCGGTCGGGCAGGCGACGACGGCGTAATCGATGCCCAGGTCGAGAAGCTGCTCGACGTCCGGCAGCACGGGAGCGCCCTGGGCCCAGCCGTTCTTGTCGCCCATCGGTTCGACGACGCCGACCAGGTCGACGCCCTCCAGGGCCATGAGCACCCGGGCGTGGTGGCGGCCCATGGAGCCGAGGCCGATGAGCCCGGCCTTCAGTGCGGCGGTCACGGCTTCTCCCCCAGGGCGTTCACGGCGGTGACGATGCGCTCCAGGTCGCCCCCGGTGAGCGAGGGGTGGACGGGCAGCGAGACGACCTCGGCGGCGGCCCTGTCGGTCTCGGGCAGGTCCCAGGTGCGGCCCGCCTTCTGGTCCGGCTCCCAGTAGGGCTTGAGCCGGTGGATCGGGGTCGGGTAATAGACCGCGTTGCCGATGCCCGCCGCCGTGAGCCGCGCCATCGCGGCGTCCCGGTCGCCCCTGATCCGCACGGTGTACTGGTGGTAGACGTGCCGGGCGCCCTCGGCCACCGGCGGCGTGGTGACGGTCGGGGCGGTGATGCGGTCGTCGAGGTACGCGGCGTTGGCGCGCCGCCGCTCGGTCCAGGCCTCGACCTTGCCGAGCTGTACGCGGCCGACGGCGGCGGACACGTCGGTCATCCGCATGTTGGCGCCGACGATCTCGTTGGCGTACCGCTGCTCCATGCCCTGGTTGCGCAACAGGCGCACGGTACGGGCGACTTCGGCGTCGGCCGTGGTGACCATGCCGCCTTCGAGGGAGTGCATGTTCTTGGTCGGGTAGAAGCTGAAGGCGCCGCCCGCGCCGAACGCGCCGACCGGCGTTCCGTGCAGGGCGGCGGTGTGCGCCTGGCACGCGTCCTCGACGACCGCGAGCCCCCGCCGCTCGGCGACGGTCATGAGCCGGTCCATCGCCGCCGGATGACCGTAGAGGTGTACGGGCATGATCGCGGCCGTACGCGGCGTGATCGCGGCCTCGACGGCCGCCGGGTCGAGTCCGAAGCCGGCCGGCTCGATGTCGGCGAACACGACGTCGGCTCCGGTCAGGCGGACCGCGTTCGCGGAGGCCGCGAAGGAGAACGAGGGGACGACGACCTCGTCCCCTCTGCCGATGCCCAGGGCCAGGAGCAGCAGATGGAGGGCGGAGGTGCCGGAGTTGACGGCGACGCAGGTCCGCCCGTCCACCAGGGCGGAGAAGCGCTCCTCGAAGGCGGCTACCTCGGGCCCCTGGACGACGCGTCCGCTGCGCAGCACCCGGACCACGGCGTCGATCTCGGCCTCGCCGATGACGGGTGAGGCCACGGGAACCAGTTGCTCGTTGATGCTCGTCATCGACGTCCTCCTCGGCGGGTGCACCGCTGGCGAGCCCCTGGGATTCACCACACCAGGGATGCGTCAAATCATGACACATCGGACATCCGCCGGGTGGGAGTGAAGCCGC
>NZ_JBHXJG010000452.1:0-2423 GCF_042723425.1 Streptomyces sp. NPDC058375
GCTATCTCCCACAGTCCGTCCGGAACGATCCATCCCCACCGTCCACTTCCCATGAACAGCACAACCGCCAACTGGCCATGTAGGACACGGTCTTAGCCCCGAAGTGTGCCCGGCCTCTCCGGTCCTGGTCCGCCCGGTCACCTGGCCGGTCGGACAGTGAGCCTTCAGGCCGACCCCCGCACCACCAGCTCCGGTTCGAAGATCACGGAGGTCACCGGCCCGTCCGGCCGGGCCAGCCGGTCCAGCAGCAGGCGCGTCATCTCGGCGGCCATCCCCTCCACCGGCTGGCGGACCGTGGTCAGCGGCGGGCGGCAGGCCAGGGCCGCGCTGCTGTCGTCGAACCCCACCACCGCCACGTCCCCCGGCACCGAGCGGCCGTGCTCCCGCAGGACATGGCAGGCCCCCAGCGCCATCAGGTCGTTGGCGGCGAAGACCCCGTCCAGGTCCGGATGTTCCGCCAGCAGCCGCTCCATCGCCGCCTCGCCGCTCTCCTGGGTGAACTGCCCCTCGACGGTGGGGACGTACGCGTGCCCGTGGCGCGCCATGGCGTCCCGGAACCCCATCAGGCGCGCCTGGCCCGCCGGTACGTCCAGTGGGCCGCTGATCGTCGCCATCCGGCGGCAGCCCCGGCCGAGCAGATGCTCGGCCGCCAGCCGTGCGCCGTCCTGGTGCGCGAGATCGACATAGCTGACCGGGACCGGCCGCGCCGGGCGCGCGAACAGGACGGCCGCCAGGCCGGCTTCCGCGATCAGGGCGGGCAGCGGGTCCTCGGCGTGCGTCGAGACGACCAGGGCCCCGTCCGCGCTGCCCTGCCGCAGGTACGCCACCACCTCCTCACGCGCCCGTGCGGTCTCCGCGAACATCAGCACCGGGTGCATCCCGCGCGGCCGCAGGTAGTTGACCACCCCGGTCACGACCCGGCCGAAGAACGGGTCGGCGAAGACCTGCGCGGTGAACGAACTCCCGTCCCAAGGCGCCCCGGTGTCTTCGGGTTCCTCTGCCGCCGCCGGCTCGACGCCCGCGCCCGACACCACCAGCGCGATGGCGTCGGCCCGCCGGGTGACGAGGGACCTGGCCGCCCGGTTGGGGGTGTAGCCCGTGACGGAGACCGCGTGCCGCACGGCCTCCTGGATCACCGGGTCGACATTGCGTACCCCGTTGATGACCCGGGAGACGGTGGCGCGGGAGACACCGGCCGCCCGGGCCACGTCCTCCAGGGTGGGTGCTCCGGTCGGCCGCAGATCATCCGTCATGAGCGCCTTTATAGCACTTACGGAGAGCGCTCTCCACGGAACGGCCGCCCGGCAGCGGGTCAGGCCAGCGAACCGCCCGTCGCGTCGATCCAGTGGCCCGTGATCCACCGGCCGTCCTCCGAAGCGAGAAAGGCGACCACATCCGCGATCTCGGCCGGGGTGCCCACCTTTCCCAGGGCGGACAGGGCTGCCGCGCCCGCCCAGGCCTCGTCGCCGGTGCGCAGCCAGTCCGCGTTGGTGTCGGTGTCCACGATCCCCGGCGCCACCGCGTTGACGGTGATGCCCCGGCCGCCCAGCACCTTGGACAGGTACCGCGTGAACACGTCCAACGCGCCCTTGGTCATGGCGTAGGCGATCAGGTCCGGCATCATCGCCGCGTGGCTGAGGCCCGTCGAGATGTTGATGACGCGTCCGCCGTCCCGCAGTCGGTCGAGCCCCAGCCGCGTGAGGAAGAACGGCGCCTTCGTGTTGACGTCGAACAGTCGGTCGTACTCCTCCTCCTCGATCTGTGCGAAGTTCCGCGACGTGCCTGTCCCGGCGTTGTTGACGAGGATGTCCACGCCGTCCGCGTGCTCGTCGAAGGCGGCCCAGAGCGCGGCGGCGGATCCCGGAGCCGCCAGTTCCGCGCCGACCGGGAACGCCCTGCCGCCCGCCTTTTCGATCGCGGCCACGGTCTTCAGGGCCGCCGCTTCGTCTCTGCCGTAGTGCACACCGACGGCTGCTCCGTCCCGGCCCAGCCGCTCGGCGATCCCGCGTCCGATCCCCCTGCTGCCGCCGGTGACCAGTGCCGTCTTTCCCGTGAGCGAGCCCATGGCTCCGCCCTCCCTTTTGATTAGCGGTCGCTACAGAAAAGACCGTAACACGTTCTCTAGTGGTCGTTATAGAATTGGCGCATGGCGACGAAGCAGCGCGGCAGGCCCCGGTCCTTCGACCGGGAGGACGCTCTCCGGAAGGCGACCCTGACCTTCTGGGAGCGGGGGTACGAGGCGACCTCGATCGCGGACCTGACGCGTGTGATGGGCATCGCCGCGCCGAGCCTGTACGCCGCGTTCGGCGACAAACGGACGCTGTTCGGGGAGGTCGTCGATACGTACGCGACCCTCTTCGGCGGTTTCGGCGACCGAGCCCTGGCCGAGGAACCGACCGCCCGCCGCGGCTTCGCGCGGATGC
>NZ_JBHXJG010000453.1:0-2409 GCF_042723425.1 Streptomyces sp. NPDC058375
GCCTGGCGATCGGAAGGTCAGGATTCCTTGTTGATCAGCTCGTTGATCTTCTCGTCGGCCTTCTTGGAGGCGTCGGCGACGGAGGCGCCCTTGACGATTTCGAGGAGCATGTTCTGGAGGATCTCCTCCTTCTCCACGGAGGCCCAGCCCGGCGCGATCGGCGTGAACCAGGCGTCCGGCACCGCGTTGGCGATGGCGGCGGTCTCCGGCTTCTGCTTCAGCGGCTCAAGCTGCTTCTCGTTGTTGGGGAGGATGTTCTTCGACGCGAGGACCTCCATGGACTTCGCGTTGGTGAAGAGGGAGATCCACTCCTCGCCGAGGTCCTGGACCTTGGACTTGGAGATCGTCGCGAGGTCCGAGCCGCCGATGAAGGACGGGAGGGCCTTGCCCTCGGGGCCGGGCATACCGGCCGTGGCGATCTTGCCCTCAAGCTTGGGGTTGCCGTTCTCGCCGGTGGTGACGGAGCCGGCCTCCCAGGCCTGGCCGTAGATGACCGCGGCCTTCTCGTTGGCCATGACGTTGGCGTGGTCCTGCTCGTCCTTCGTCACGTCGGCCTTGTTGTACTTCTTGACCAGGTCGACGAAGTGCTGGAGGCCCTTCTGCGCCTCCGGGGTGGAGAGCGCGGCCTTCCACTCCTTGCTGCCCTCGTCGTACGTGGCTATCTGGCCACCGTAGGCGGCGACGTAGGACATCGCGGCGTACCAGTAACGACCGGGGAAGTAGAGGGAGGAGGCGCGCTTGTCCTTCTTGCCCAGCTCGGCGTCGACCTTGTCCATAGCGGCGAGGAACTCGTCCTCGGTCTGCGGGAGGGCGTCGCTGCCGGTGCCGGCCTTCAGCATGTCCTTGTTGTACACGGCCAGACGGGCGCTCGCGTAGTAAGGAACGCAGTAGGTCTTGCCCTCGAAGGAGCACGTGTCCTTCAGACCCTTGATCCAGCTGTCCGAGTTCTCGTACTTCTTGGGGTCGATTTCTCCGAGCGCACCATTGAGGATGTACTGCATGGTCTCGGTATTGCCGAGTTCCACGACATCCGGGAATTTGTCGCCACCGAGGGAGGTGTCCAGCTTCTTGACCTTGTCGGCCCACTGCTGGTACTGAACCTTGACGGTGACGCCCGGGTACTTCTTGTTGAACTCGGCGTTAACGTCCTTGACCAGCTCAGGCCAGGTGGACTGGGCCTCGCCCATGAGCCAGACGGTCAGGGTTTCCTTGCGGTCCTTGGGGTCGGCGGACGAGTTCTTGTCGTCCGAACCACACGCTGCGACCGAAACCAACATGCCCGCGACACCGATAGCCGCGATGAGCTTGCGCTTCACGTCAAACCCTCCTCAGGGATGCTGCAACCCCACCCACCGCGAAGACATTCGACGAGTTCTGCTGGGGCTGGACCTGGTCTTTAATGGTTTAGACCAGTACCGGGAGCTTGGCCTAGACCTTTAGGGGTGTCAAGGGTGTATAAGAAGTGCACTCGCGTCCGTTATAGGACCGACACCTAAGGGAGGGCGACGAGCCGTGACCGGACCGTGCCACCATGTGAGCCGCGACAGACGGAGGAGCCGGTGACGGCAGCAACGCAGCAGTCGGGAAGGCGGGCCATGGGTGCCGACGGGGGCAGTACGGGGAGCGAGACCGGTGCCGGTACGCGCACGGCGCGCGTACCGAAGTACTACCGGCTCAAGCGGCATCTCCTCGACATGACGGACACCCTGCCGCCCGGCACCCCGGTGCCGCCCGAACGCACCCTGGCCGCCGAGTTCGACACCTCGCGCACCACCGTGCGCCAGGCGCTCCAGGAGCTGGTCGTCGAGGGCCGCCTCGAACGCATCCAGGGCAAGGGCACCTTCGTCGCCAAGCCGAAGGTCTCCCAGGCCCTCCAACTGACCTCGTACACCGAGGACATGCGTGCCCAGGGACTGGAGCCGACGTCCCAGCTGCTGGACATCGGCTATGTCACGGCGGACGACACGCTGGCCGGTCTGCTGGACATCTCGACGGGCGGCCGGGTGCTGCGCATCGAGCGGCTGCGGCTCGCCAGCGGTGAGCCGATGGCGATCGAGACCACGCACCTTTCGGCCAAACGCTTCCCGGCGCTGCGCCGTTCGCTGGTGAAGTACACCTCGCTCTACACCGCGCTCGCCGAGGTGTACGACGTCCGCCTAGCCGAGGCGGAGGAGACCATCGAGACCTCGCTCGCCACCCCGCGCGAGGCGGGCCTCCTGGGCACCGACGTGGGGCTGCCGATGCTGATGCTGTCCCGCCATTCGGTGGACGGCCAGGGCGAACCGGTGGAGTGGGTGCGCTCGGTGTACCGGGGCGACCGGTACAAGTTCGTGGCGCGCCTGAAGCGGCCGACGGACTGAGCGGCAGCGGAAGAAGGACGGGCGGTGGCCCGGGGATCCCCTCCCCGGG
>NZ_JBHXJG010000454.1:0-2398 GCF_042723425.1 Streptomyces sp. NPDC058375
CCGCCATACCGGATGCGGGGCGTTTCAGTCGCCGATCAGGGCGTCCACGAAGGCGCCCGGCTCGAACGGGGCGAGGTCGTCCGCCCCTTCGCCGAGGCCGATCAGCTTCACCGGTACGCCCAGCTCGCGCTGGACCGCGATGACGATGCCGCCCCTGGCGGTGCCGTCGAGCTTGGTGAGGACGATGCCGGTGATGTCCACGACCTCCGCGAACACCCGGGCCTGGACGAGACCGTTCTGCCCGGTGGTGGCGTCGAGGACGAGCAGGATCTCGTCCAGCGGGCCGTGCTTCTCCACGACGCGCTTGACCTTGCCCAGCTCGTCCATGAGGCCGGTCTTGGTGTGCAGCCGGCCCGCGGTGTCGATGAGGACGACGTCCGCGCCCTCGGTGATGCCTTCCTTGACCGCGTCGTAGGCGATCGACGCCGGGTCGCCGCCCTCGGGCCCGCGGACCGTACGGGCTCCGACGCGCTCGCCCCAGGTCTGGAGCTGGTCGGCGGCGGCGGCGCGGAAGGTGTCGGCCGCGCCGAGCACCACGCTGCGGCCGTCGGCGACGAGCACCCGGGCCAGCTTGCCGGTGGTGGTGGTCTTGCCGGTGCCGTTGACGCCGACGACCATGACGACGCCGGGGGTCTCCGCGCCGCCCTCGGTCTTGACCTCGCGGTCGAAGTCCGGGCCGAGCAGGGTGATCAGCTCCTCGCGGAGCAGGGTGCGCAGGTCCTCGGGGGTGCGGGTGCCGAGCACGCGGACGCGCTCGCGGAGCCGCTCGACCAGTTCCTGGGTGGGGGCGACGCCGACGTCGGCGGTGAGGAGGGTGTCCTCGATCTCCTCCCAGGTGTCCTCGTCGAGGTTGTCCCGGGAGAGCAGGGTGAGGAGCCCCTTGCCCAGAGAGTTCTGCGAGCGGGCGAGGCGGGCCCGCAGGCGGACGAGCCGGCCGGCGGTGGGCTCGGGGATCTCCAGCGCGGGCGGCGCGGGGGCCTCGGCGACCGGGGCCTCCTCCACGAGCGCGGTGGCGTCCGGGAGGCCGACTTCGTCGATGGTGCGCCGCGCTTCGTCGCGCGGCGTCTCGGCCTCCTCGCCGACCTGCGGTTCGGCGGGAGGGGTGATGGTCGGCGTGCTCGGCGGCGGGGGCGGCAGCTGCTTCTTCTTGCGGCTGCCGACCACGAGCCCGCCGACCAGGCCGACAGCGACCAGGGCGATGACTACAGCGAGGATGACGATTTCGACGAGTTCCATAACCCGTCCAGTATCGGCCACGGCCGCGCCGCGGGCGCGGCCCCGGCTGGCCCCCGGCGATCCGGCCGACCCCTATGCACCTTTTGGCGGTAATGCGAACCCGCCCCCTACACTCCTGACGCTTCGTCAGCTACGGTGCGGCCACCCGCTCTGCCCGCCCGGCGAAGGGACGCCCCTGATGGCCTTCACAGTGGTCCGGTTCAATCTCGTCGATCCCGACGCCACCCCCGTATCGCTCTCGGCCCGCTACCGCGCCGCCCTGGAGATGGCGGCGTACGCGGACGAGCACGGCGTCGACACGGTGCAGACCGAGGAGCACCACGGGGCGGCGAACTCCTGGCTGCCCTCCCCGTTCACCTTCGCCGGAGCGGTGTTCGGCGCGACCCGCCGGATCGCGGTGACCGTCTCGGCGATCATCGGCCCGTTGCACGATCCGCTGCGGCTCGCGGAGGACATCGCGGTCCTGGACCTGCTGAGCGCGGGCCGGCTGGTGACGGTCGCGGGGATCGGCTACCGCCCGGAGGAGTACGAGCGGGCCGGGGTCGAGTGGGGCCGGCGCGGCAGGCTCCAGGACGAGCTGCTGGAGACGCTGCTGGCGGCATGGAGCGGGGAGCCGTTCCCGTACCGGGGGCGTACGGTACGCGTCACCCCGCGTCCGTACACGCGACCGCACCCGATGCTGCTGGTCGGCGGCAGCTCACGGGCGGCGGCGCCGCGGGCGGCTCGGCTGGGGCTGCCGCTGTTCCCGAGCGCGCATCTGCCTGCGCTGGAGGCGTACTACCGGGAGCAGTGCGCGGCCCACGGGACGGAGGGCTTCTGCATGATGCCCGCGGCCGAGACGCCGCTGCTGCATGTGTCCGAGGATCCGGACCGTACGTGGGCGGAGTACGGCGAGCACTTCCTGCACGAGGCGCGGACGTACGCCTCGTGGCAGTCCAAGGACATCCGCTCGGCGGTGCGGTCGGCGGCGACGACGGTGACGGAGCTGCGCGAGGAGGGGGTGTACCGGATCGTCACGCCGGACGAGCCGGCCGGGCTGGAGGCTAGCTCGCTGGTGCTGCATCCGCTGTGCGGCGGGATGCCGGTGGAGGAGGGGTGGCGGAGCCTGCGGCTGTTCTGCGAGGCGGTGGCCTGAAACGGCACCGCCCCGGCTCGGGTGAGC
>NZ_JBHXJG010000455.1:0-2383 GCF_042723425.1 Streptomyces sp. NPDC058375
TACAATGGACATCCGTACAGAGGCATCCGTACAGAGGCCTCCGTCCGGGGTCAGAAGAACACCGACCGCCGCTGCACCAGCAGCTTGTACAGCGTGTGCTGGATCTGCTCGCGCACCTGGTCCGTCAGGTTGAACATCAGCATCGGATCCTCCGCCGCCTCCGGCGGATACCCGTCCGTCGGAATCGGCTCGCCGAACTGGATCGTCCACTTCGTCGGCAGCGGCAGCGCGCCCAGCGGCCCCAGCCACGGGAACGTCGGTGTGATCGGGAAGTACGGGAAGCCCAGCAGCCTCGCCAGCGTCTTCGCGTTGCCGATCATCGGGTAGATCTCCTCCGCCCCCACGATCGAGCACGGCACGATCGGCGCACCCGCCCGCAGCGCCGTCGACACGAAGCCGCCCCGCCCGAAGCGCTGGAGCTTGTAGCGCTCGCCGAACGGTTTGCCGATGCCCTTGAAACCCTCCGGCATCACCCCGACGATCTCGCCCGTCTCCAGCAGCCGCTGCGCGTCCTCCGCACAGGCCAGCGTGTGACCGGCCTTGCGCGCCAGCTCGTTGACGACCGGGAGGTGGAAGACCAGGTCCGCGGCGAGCAGCCGCAGATGCCGCCCGGCCGGGTGGTTGTCGTGCACCGCGACCTGGAGCATCAGCCCGTCCAGCGGCAGCGTCCCGGAGTGGTTGGCCACGATGAGCGCCCCGCCGTCCGACGGGATGTTCTCGATGCCCTTCACCTCGACCCGGAAATACTTGTCCGCCAGCGGCCGCAGCGCCGACATCAGGACCTGGTCGGTGAGCTCCGCGTCGTAACCGAACTCGTCGACGTCGTAATCACCGGTGACCCTCCGCCGCAGGAACGCGAGCCCGCCCGCGATCCGCCGTTCCCAGCCACCGGCCGGCGAGCGGCCCGCGTCCACCGCGTCCTGCCCCGTCTCCCCGGGCTCCCGGACCGTCTCCCCGGCCTCCGGGGACAGCTCGGGCTGCTCGGGGACCTGCGCCCCCGGCAGGGCACTGACCGGAGCGGCGGAGCCGTCGCCCCGACCGCTGCCGTTGCCGCCCGCCCCGGTCCGGCGCCGCGCCGGACGCGCACCGCCACCGGACCGCGAACGGTCGTCGTCGAACGGAATGACCTTGGCGTCCGCCATCGTCGGTGCGCTCCTCTACCTGGCGCCGTGATTCGTCTGTACCGCACCGGCCCCGCGCTCCCGCGGTCCGGCGCCTCCCGGGAGCGGCAGCGCCGCCAGCCGGTCCACCGCCCTGCCCACCGTCTCCGGCGGCAGCAGCCCCGGCCCCCGGCTCCGCGCGAACTCCGCGAAGGTCTCCGCCGTGGTGAACTCCGGCCGGAAACCGAGGGTCTCGCGCATCTGCACCGTCGAGACCACCCGGCCGTGGGTGAGCAGCCGGATCTGTTCCGGCGAGAAGTCGGTCATGCCGATCGTACGGAGCGCCGAGCCGACCCACGTGACGGCCGGCAGCAGCACGGGAACGGTCGGCTTTCCCAGTCGCCGCGAGCACTGCGACAGCAGCAGCACCCCGTCGCCGGCGATGTTGAACGTGCCGCTGTTCAGCGTCCCGCGCCGGGGCTCGCTCGCCGCGATCCCCAGGACGTCGATCACATCGTCCTCGTGCACGAACTGGAGCCGCGGGTCGTAGCCGAAGACGGTCGGCAGAACGGGCAGCGACAGATAGTCCGCGAGCGGCGAGTCCGGGTGCGGTCCCAGGATGTTGGCGAACCGCAGCACGCACACCGCCACGTCCGGCCGGCGGCGGGCGAAGCCCCGTACGTACCCCTCGACCTCCACCGCGTCCTTCGCGAAGCCGCCGCTCGGCAGCGACTTGGGCGGGGTGGTCTCGGTGAACACGGCCGGGTCGCGGGGCGCCGACCCGTACACGCTCGTACTGGACTTCACCACGAGCCGCTGCACCGTCGGCGACTTCTGGCAGGCGCCGAGCAGCTGCATGGTGCCGATGACGTTGGTCTCCTTGATCGCCGTACGGCCGCCGGCGCCGAGCGCCTTGCCGGAGACGTCCAGGTGGACCACCGTGTCGACGGCGTACTCGGCCAGGATCCGCGACAGGGAGGACTGCCGGATGTCGGCGCGGACGAACTCCGCGTCGCCGAGCTGATGCGCGGGCGCGACCGCGTCGACCGCGATCACCCGGTCCACACCGGGCTCGCGCTGGACGCGCCGGACGAAGCGACCCCCCAGCTGCCGGGCCACTCCTGTGACGAGGACGACCTTCCCCAAGACCAGCGCCTTCCGTCGGCATGGGAAGCCGAACCCTGCTTCCCTGTTCCCCTGCTTCCCGCGGTAACTTCCCTGGCGGTCACCGTAGCGGGTGGACGCCGCCCTGTGACGACCCCATGCCCCGAAACGCACCGCAG
>NZ_JBHXJG010000456.1:0-2382 GCF_042723425.1 Streptomyces sp. NPDC058375
GAGCCGCAGGCGGCCAGCGCCGCCGCCGTCAGGACGACGGCGGCACAGGCCAGGAACGGGTTTCTCATCGCTCAGCCGTTCCTCAGGGCGTAGTGCGCACTGATCGTGGATCCGCTCAGCGCGGTCGGGTAGATGGCGGTCTCGTCGATCTGCCCGGCGAAGAAGTTGCTGGTCGGACGGTTCGGCCAGCCGGCCAGGTTGTCTCCGCCGACCCGCCAGTAGCCCGGGGAGCTCTCGTTGCCGGAGACCAGGATGTTCGACGCGCGCAGCTGCCCGTCGACGTACAGCGACATGCCCTGACCCAGCGGGCCCTGGGTCGCGACGACGTGGTGCCACTGGCCGTCGTTGTACGCCCCCGAGGTGGCGACGGTGCGAGCACCGCTGCTCTGGACGCCGAACACGAGGCGGCCGTCGTTGCGCATGTAGATGTGCTTGTCGTGACGGGTGCTGTTCTGCTGGGTCAGATTGCCGAAGCCGACGATCTTCCCGCCCCGGGTGGTGGTCGTCCTGATCCAGGTCTCGATCGTGAACCGGGCCGGCTGGGCGTGCTGCCGGTTGCTGTACGCGTACTCATCGGTGCCGTTGAAACCGATCGCCGGCGAGGGCCCGGCGACCGCCGCCGGGGTCTGCCGGTAGGCGGGGCCGTTGCGCATGAAGCCGTTGTTCAGATTGCCGCTGCTGTCGTGCGCGAACGTGGAGGTGCCCTCGTCCCAGCGCCAGTAGAGGCTTGCCCCGTCGGACCTGACCCGCGCCGGGTACGCCTCCGTCGCGCTCGCCACGGTGGCGGACTGGGCGGGGGACTTGGCGCTGGTGTTGGTGCCGTCGCTCGCGGTGATCCGGTACGAGTGGGTCTCGCCCGGGGCGACGTCGGTGTCCGTCCAGGTCAGCTGCGGACGGTCCCAGAAGACCGAGTAGCCGGTCGTGGTGTGGATCGGGGTGTTGGAGCCGTCCTTGTAGATCCGGTAGGTCAGCTCACCGTCGTCGGTGTCGAAGCTGGTCTGCCAGTTCACGTCGATCCGCCCGGGGGTCAGCGTGGAGAGGCTGACGTTGGGCACCCAGGGCGCGCCCGTGTCCGGGCCGTCCGCGAACCGGGTCAGCCCCTGCTGCGGCTTGGTGTTGACGGTGGTGAACTCGCCGCCCACCCAGAGGTAGTGGTGCCCGCCGCTGCTGGTCCGGGTCATCACGCGCGGCCCGACCGGCTCCCCGATCCCGTCGTTGGTGTCCGGGAACCAGGGCAGCAGCTTCGGGTCGTCGACCGCCTGGGCCAGCAGGTGCTTGCGCGGTTGGTCCGGGAACGCGCCCATGCTGGCGCAGTCGTGGGCGTGGCTGCCGCTGTACAGCACCCCGGAGTGCACCAGTACGGACTGGGTGGCGCCGAGGCAGGTGTCCCGCCAGCGCTGCTCGAAGTTGTTCAGGTTCAGCGCGATGCGTCCGTCGAACACCCCGCCGCCGGTGCCCTCGTTGCCGGTGTAGAAGCCGGTGGCGTCGGTGGTGATGTCCTGGACCGTGGAGTTGTTGTGGATGAACCCCGGGTAGGACTTGGTGAGTTGCCCGGTGGTGGCGTTGACGACGGCCAGGGCGTGGGTGTTCGTGCCGTTGATCCGGAAGAAGTCCCCGCCGAGCAGCACGTGTCGTCCGTCCGGGGTCACCTCGACGGCCCGTGCGACCTCGTCGGCGTTGGCCGTGAAGGGCAGCAGTGAGGCTCCGGTCGTGACGGCGGCGAAGTGGCTCCTGGTCTGCCCGCCGACCGTGGTGAAGTCGCCCGCCAGATAGACCGTGTCGTCGGTGACGGCGAGTCCCCGCACGGTCGCCGAGACGCCGATCTTGAAGGAGGTGCGGACCGTGCAGCTCTCGGTGTCGATCGCCGCGATGTTGCTCACGCCGACACCGTTGACCGCTCCGAACTGGCCTCCCGCGTAAAGGGTTTCGCCGTCCGGGGAGAGCGCGAGGGACCGGACCGTCGCGGTCCCCGAGGAGATGGTGAAGGACAGCGAGCAGTCGGTGGGCGCCCCGGTCGCCGCGTCGAACGCGGCGAAGTTCACCGCGGGCTGTTCGCCCGTGCCGGGGGTAGCGGTGGGGGGCCGCAGGGTGGAGAAGGTGCCGCCCGCGTAGACGACGCCGTCGCCGGAGGCCATCGACCAGACGATGCCGTTGGTCTGCCAGGTGGTGAGGTCGTCCGCGGTGATGGCGACCGGTGGTGTCAGTGCCGCTGCCCCAGAGGCCCCGACCGTGGTCGCGGTCAGGGCTCCGGCCAGCAGGCCGAGAGCGGCGGACACGGCCCGCACACGGCCGCGACCTCCGCTTCCGCGCCCCGTACTTCCGTTCATCATTCAGCTCCGAAGGTGAGATTCGAGCTGCGGCCGAAAGGCCGCTGGTCCTGCC
>NZ_JBHXJG010000457.1:0-2326 GCF_042723425.1 Streptomyces sp. NPDC058375
GGTCTGTTCTTGTTCACGCGTCGCTTGGGGGTTCCGCCGAACGGGTGGTTTCTCGTATGGTGGAAACTACTTTCCGAAAGGCGGCAGTCATTACCGGCTACCAGTCGGTAGGTGCGACGATCGGAAAGCACATCCGGAGCGTGGGTTCCGGATGTGCGGCAATGAAGCTAAGGAAAGCGAAGGACTCGGCCATGGCAACGGCGCCCAGCGTCTCGTACTCGATGACGGTCAGGCTGGAGGTGCCCGCGAGCGGCACCGCGGTCTCCCAGCTCACCACGGCCGTGGAGTCCTCCGGGGGCTCGGTCACCGGCCTCGACGTGACCGCATCCGGCCACGAGAAGCTGCGGATCGACGTCACCATCGCGGCCTCCTCCACCTCGCACGCGGACGAGATCGTCGAAGGTCTGCGCGACGTCGAGGGCGTCGTGCTGGGCAAGGTCTCCGACCGTACGTTCCTCATGCACCTCGGCGGCAAGATCGAGATGGCGTCCAAGCACCCCATCCGCAACCGTGACGACCTCTCGATGATCTACACCCCGGGCGTCGCCCGGGTCTGCATGGCCATCGCCGAGAACCCCGAGGACGCGCGCCGCCTCACCATCAAGCGCAACTCCGTCGCAGTTGTGACGGACGGCTCCGCGGTGCTCGGCCTCGGCAACATCGGCCCGAAGGCCGCGCTGCCCGTCATGGAGGGCAAGGCGGCCCTCTTCAAGCGCTTCGCCGGCATCGACGCCTGGCCGATCTGCCTGGACACCCAGGACACCGACGCCATCGTCGAGATCGTCAAGGCCATCGCCCCCGGCTTCGCGGGCATCAACCTGGAGGACATCTCCGCGCCGCGCTGCTTCGAGATCGAGGCCCGGCTGCGCGAGGCCCTCGACATCCCCGTCTTCCACGACGACCAGCACGGCACCGCGATCGTCGTGCTGGCCGCCCTCACCAACGCCCTGCGCGTGGTGGGCAAGAGCATCGGGGACGTACGGGTCGTCATGTCCGGCGCGGGAGCGGCCGGTACGGCCATCCTGAAGCTGCTCATCGCCGCGGGCGTCAAGCACGCCGTCGTCGCCGACATCCACGGTGTGGTGCACTCCGGACGCGAGGACCTCGTCGCCGCCGACCCCGACTCGCCGCTGCGCTGGATCGCCGACAACACCAACCCCGAGGGCGTCACCGGCACCCTCAAGCAGGCCGTCGTCGGCGCCGACGTCTTCATCGGCGTCTCCGCCCCGAACGTGCTGAACGGCGACGACGTCGCCGCGATGGCGGACGGCGCGATCGTGTTCGCGCTCGCGAACCCGGACCCCGAGGTCGACCCCACGATCGCCCGCGAGACCGCCGCCGTGGTCGCCACCGGCCGCTCGGACTTCCCCAACCAGATCAACAACGTGCTGGTCTTCCCGGGTGTCTTCCGCGGTCTGCTGGACGCCCAGTCCCACACCGTCAACACGGAGATGATGCTCGCCGCCGCCGGAGCCCTGGCCGACGTGGTCGCCGAGGACGAGGTCAACGCGAACTACATCATCCCCTCGGTCTTCAACGACAAGGTCGCGGGCGCGGTCGCCGGAGCCGTACGGGCCGCCGCGAAGGCCGCCGGGGCCCCCGCGACCGACCCCTCCACAACGGTCTGACCCAGCCGTTTCGGGGCCCTTCCGAGGGGTACCCGCGAAGTACCCCGGGCCGCACCCGCCCGTGCCGTACGGCGCGTCGCGGGTCGCGGCGCCCCAAACGCCCCTTTAGGGTGGGCGGGCAGTGGGCCCTGCGGGGCCCGGCATCCGCTGCGGACCGCTCGGCCAAGTCGACGGAGCGTCACCACGAGCAAACCGTGGCGCTTTTCATTGACCCCGAAGGGTTCCGGATTGGCTTTCCCGCCGCTGGTGGGGGCAGGATGCGTAATCGGGCGAGAGGGTCTGACATCAGACCCGGGTCCGGGGACTGTCAGAGGGCCCTGGCAGCATCGGCTTCGATCTCACGCCTCACAGGCAAGAAGAACACGGGAGTAACAACATGAACCGCAGTGAGCTGGTGGCCGCCCTGGCCGACCGCGCCGAGGTGACTCGCAAGGACGCCGACGCCGTGCTGGCCGCGCTCGCCGAGACCGTCGGTGAGATCGTCGCCAAGGGCGACGAGAAGGTCACCATCCCCGGCTTCCTGACCTTCGAGCGCACCCACCGTGCCGCTCGCACCGCTCGGAACCCGCAGACCGGCGACCCGATCAACATCCCCGCCGGCTACAGCGTGAAGGTCTCCGCGGGCTCGAAGCTCAAGGAAGCCGCCAAGGGCAAGTAACCCCGAAGCGCAAAAGAGGGCGGCCACTCCCGACCAGGAG
>NZ_JBHXJG010000458.1:0-2314 GCF_042723425.1 Streptomyces sp. NPDC058375
GGCCGGGGCTGCGCCCGGCCGCCGGGCCCTGGCTCCTGGGGGTGCGGCACCACGGCCCCGGGTCGGCGCGCGCGGTTCTTGCCGCGCTCGCGGCGGCCCGCCCCGCCGCGGTCCTCATCGAGGGGCCGCCGGAGGGCGACGCGCTGCTGCCGCTGGCCGCCGACCCGCAGATGCGTCCGCCCGTCGCGCTGCTCGCGCACGCCGTGGACGATCCGGGGCGGGCCTCCTTCTGGCCGATGGCCGCGTTCTCGCCCGAGTGGGTGGCCATCCGCTGGGCCCTCGACCACGACGTCCCGGTCCGCTTCATCGACCTGCCCGCCGCCCACTCCCTCGCGCTCAAGGAACCCGCGCCGGGCCCGGAGGGCGGCGAGGCGCCGGGGGAGCGGGCCGAGGAAGCCGAGGAAGCCGAGGCAGCGGCCACGCCGGTCGTCGACCCGATCCGGGTGCTCGCCGAGACCGCCGGGTACGACGATCCGGAACGCTGGTGGGAGGACGTCGTCGAGCACCGTTCGCCGGGCGGTGCGGGAGAGGTGGGCGGTGCGGGGGACGCGGACGGTACGGGCGCGCTCGCGCCGTTCGTCGCGCTGGCGGATGCCATGGGCGCGCTCCGCGAGGCGTACGGCGACGGCGGGCAGCCCCGTGACGCGGTGCGCGAGGCGTACATGCGGATCCAGCTGCGTACCGCACGCAAGGAGTTCGGGGACGCCGTCGCCGTCGTCTGCGGCGCCTGGCACGTGCCCGCTCTCGCCGCGCGCACCACTCTCGCCGCCGACCGCGCCCTGCTCAAGGGCCTCCCGAAGGTCAAGGCGGACCTGACCTGGGTGCCGTGGACCCACCGCCGGCTCGCCCGGCACAGCGGATACGGGGCCGGGATCGACTCGCCCGGCTGGTACGGGCACCTCTTCGAGGCGGCCGACCGGCCGATCGAGCGCTGGATGACCAAGGTCGCCGGACTGCTGCGCGCGGAGGACCGGCCCGTCTCAACCGCCCATGTCATCGAGGCCGTCCGGCTCGCCGAGACCCTCGCCGCCCTCCGGGGCCGGCCGCTCGCCGGCCTGGGCGAGACGACCGACGCGGTGCGGGCCGTCATGTGCGAGGGGTCCGACGTCCCGCTCGCCCTCGTCCGGGACCGGCTGATCGTCGGCGAGTGCCTCGGCGAGGTGCCGGACACCGCCCCGGCCGTCCCGCTGCAACGGGACCTGACCAGAAGCCAGCGCACCCTCCGGCTCAAGCCGGAGGCGTCGGAACGCGAGCTGGACCTCGACCTGCGCAAGGAGACCGATGCCGCCCGCAGCCGCCTTCTGCACCGGTTGCGCCTCCTCGACGTCGGCTGGGGCGACCCGGTCGCGGGGCGGGCCAGCACCGGCACCTTCCGGGAGAGCTGGCGGCTGAGCTGGGAACCGGAGCTGTACGTCCGGGTCGCGGAGGCCGGCGTGTGGGGCACCACCGTCCTCACCGCCGCCACCGCGAAGGCCGAGACGGGGGCCGTGGCGGCGACGGCCCTGGCCGACGTCACCGCACTCGCCGAACACTGCCTCCTGGCCGAACTGCCCGACGCGCTGCCCGTCGTGATGAAGGCCCTCGCCGACCGGGCCGCACTCGACGCGGACGTCGGCCACCTCGCGGACGCGCTGCCCGCCCTGGCCCGCTCCCTGCGGTACGGGGACGTGCGCGCCACGGACACGGCGGCGCTCGCGGAGGTCGCCGCCGGACTCGCCGAGCGGATCTGCGTCGGCCTGCCGCCCGCCTGCACCGGCCTCGACACGGACGGCGCGGAGACGCTGCGCGGTCGCGTGGAGGCCGTACACGGGGCGATCGGCCTGCTGGCGACCGGGGCGGACCGGGACACGGGACTGCGGGCGCGCTGGGACGCCGTCCTGCACAAGCTGGCGGCCCGGGACACGGTCGCCGGGGTCATCAGGGGCCGGGCCACCCGGCTGCTCCTGGACGACGGACGGCTCGCGGAGGACGAGGCGGCCCGGCTGATGGGCCTGGCGCTCTCGCCCGGCACCCAGCCCGCCGACGCCGCCGCCTGGATCGAGGGGTTCGTCGGCGGCACGTCGGGCGGCGGCATGCTGCTGGTCCACGACGAACGGCTGCTCGGCCTCGTCGACACCTGGCTGACCGGTGTCCCCGCCGACCAGTTCACCGACGTGCTGCCGCTGCTGCGCCGCACGTTCTCCGCGTACGAACCGGGCGTACGGCGCACACTCGGCGAGCTGGTCCGGCGCGGGACCGCCCCCGAGGGCGCCCGCCGGGACGACGCCGGCCGGGCGCCCGGAGGCTTCGGACCCGGGCTCGACCGGGCCAGGGC
>NZ_JBHXJG010000459.1:0-2292 GCF_042723425.1 Streptomyces sp. NPDC058375
CCTCCATCCGGAGGTGGTAGCCCTCGCTCGTCCCGGGTGCCGGCGAGACCGGCCGCGCTGTTCCTAGATGTCGAAGTACAGCTCGAACTCGTGCGGGTGCGGCCGCAGCTGGATCGGGGCGATCTCGTTCGTGCGCTTGTAGTCGATCCAGGTCTCGATCAGGTCCGCCGTGAAGACGCCGCCCGCCTGGAGGTACTCGTTGTCCGCTTCCAGGGCGTCGAGCACCGCCGGGAGGGAGGTCGGGACCTGCTGGACGTTGGCGTGCTCCTCGGGAGCCAGCTCGTAGAGGTCCTTGTCGATCGGCTCGGCCGGCTCGATCTTGTTCTTCACGCCGTCCAGGCCCGCCATCAGCAGCGCGGAGAACGCGAGGTACGGGTTGGAGGACGGGTCCGGGGCGCGGAACTCGACGCGCTTGGCCTTCGGGTTCGAGCCGGTGATCGGGATGCGCATCGCGGCGGAGCGGTTGCGCTGCGAGTACACCATGTTGACCGGGGCCTCGAAGCCGGGGACCAGGCGGTGGTAGGAGTTCACCGTCGGGTTGGTGAAGGCCAGCAGCGACGGGGCGTGCTTCAGGATGCCGCCGATGTAGTAGCGCGCCACGTCCGACAGGCCGGCGTAACCCTGCTCGTCGTAGAAGAGCGGCGAGCCGCCCTGCCACAGCGACTGGTGCACGTGCATGCCCGAGCCGTTGTCGCCGAAGATCGGCTTCGGCATGAAGGTCGCGGTCTTGCCGTTGCGCCAGGCGACGTTCTTCACGATGTACTTGAAGAGCATCAGGTCGTCGGCTGCGGCGAGCAGCGTGTTGAACTTGTAGTTGATCTCCGCCTGGCCGGCGGTGCCGACCTCGTGGTGCTGGCGCTCGACCTGGAGGCCGTTCTTGTCCAGCTCCAGGGAGATCTCGGCCCGCAGGTCGGCGAAGTGGTCCACCGGCGGGGCCGGGAAGTAGCCGCCCTTGTAGCGGACCTTGTAGCCGCGGTTGTTCTCGACCGCACCGGTGTTCCAGGCGCCGGCCTCGGAGTCGATGTGGTAGAAGCTCTCGTTCGCCGACGTCTGGAAGCGGACGTTGTCGAAGACGTAGAACTCGGCCTCTGGGCCGAAGTACGCGGTGTCCGCGATGCCGGTCGAAGCGAGGTAGGCCTCTGCCTTCTTGGCGATGTTGCGCGGGTCACGGCTGTACTGCTCGCCCGTGATCGGGTCGTGGATGAAGAAGTTGATGTTGACGGTCTTGTCGCGGCGGAAGGGGTCCACCCGAGCCGTCGACAGGTCCGCGCGCAGCGCCATGTCCGACTCGTGGATGGCCTGGAAGCCGCGGATCGACGAACCGTCGAAGGCCAGTTCCTCGGCCGGGTCGAAGGTCGCTGCCGGGATCGTGAAGTGCTGCATCACCCCGGGCAGGTCGCAGAACCGGACATCGATGAACTTGACGTCGTTGTCCGCTACGTACTTCTGCACTTCGTCGGCGTTCTGGAACATCCAACTCCTCCTACTCCCGGCCCGGGAGGGACGGGGTTGTAGCTCGTGGTGCGGCCAGTGCGGTGGCACACGCTGGACCCGACCATAGGCAGGCTCGATTTCTCAAGCGTGACCCATTTGTTTCGCCCAAGTTAACCGGGGCGGTGGTGGGCGTCATCTCAGCGGCGCTCTCCGCGCGGCTGTTTCCGTGCCCCGCCCGGCCGGGGGCAAACACGGGCGCAGTACCGTGGACGGGTGGACAACAGGCAAGCAATCGGATCGTGGCTCTCGGGGCCCCGCGCGGCCGCCGAGGGGATGGGCGCCGACTTCGGCTACCGGGGCAAGGGTCTCGGGCTGCCCGAGGAGGGGCCCGGCTCGGTCGCGCCGCTCGGTCGGCGCTTCGGAGCCCTCTTCATCGACTGGACGCTCTGCATGCTGATCGCATACGGGCTCCTCGCTCGCGGTGACCAGCAGGCGGCGGGGAACTGGGCGCTCGGGATCTTCTTCGTGCTGAGCCTGCTGACCGTCGGCACCATCGGCTGCACGCCCGGGAAGCGGCTGCTGGGCGTGCGCGTGGTCGCCGACGACGGCGGGCGGCTCGGGGTCGTGCGCGTTGCCGTGCGGACCGTCCTGCTCCTGCTCGTCATTCCCGCGCTGGTCTGGGACCGCGACGGGCGTGGACTACATGACCGGCTGTCGCGTTCCGTTCAGGTCCGGATGTGACACCGACGCCGTCACCGGCCGCGGATGTGACACCGACGCCGTCACCGGCCGCCTGAGCGCGAGGAACCGAGGAACCTGAGAGCACGTGAAACGGGGCGGCCCCCGGGACCGGTCATC
>NZ_JBHXJG010000460.1:0-2269 GCF_042723425.1 Streptomyces sp. NPDC058375
CACCAACCGTCCCGCTACCGGGCGGGGCGCCGGACGGAACGCTCACACCTCATCTGTTCTCTTTGCTCGACACCGCCGCGCCTTCCCCCGGGAGCGGCATCCCCGCCGGTCAGGCGGCGAAGGAGATGGTTCATGTGTCCGCTACGCCCGTGTTGGCGTTGCGAGGGGTCTCCAAGCGCTTCGGTGCCGTCCAGGTACTCACCGATGTAGAGCTTGAGGTCCACGCCGGCGAGGTGGTCGCCCTGGTCGGCGACAACGGCGCCGGTAAATCAACGCTGGTCAAGACGATCGCCGGAGTCCACCCCATCGATGAGGGAGTCATCGAGTGGGAGGGCCGGGCGGTGCAGATCGACAAGCCGCACGACGCCCAGAACCTCGGCGTCGCGACCGTCTATCAGGACCTCGCGCTGTGCGACAACATCGATGTCGTCGGCAACCTCTACCTGGGCCGGGAGCTGCGCAAGTTCGGCATCCTGGACGAGGTGGAGATGGAGCGCCGCTCCCGCGAGCTGCTGTCCACGCTCTCCATCCGGATCCCGAGCGTCCGCATCCCGATCGCCTCGCTCTCCGGCGGCCAGCGCCAGACCGTGGCCATCGCCCGCTCGATGCTCGGTGAGCCCAAGCTCGTCATCCTCGACGAGCCGACCGCCGCCCTCGGCGTCGAGCAGACCGCCCAGGTCCTCGATCTCGTCGAGCGGCTGCGCGAGCGCGGTCACGCGGTCATCCTCATCAGCCACAACATGGCCGACGTGAAGGCCGTGGCCGACAAGGTCGCCGTGCTCCGGCTGGGCCGGAACAACGGTGTCTTCGATGTGAAGACCACCTCCCAGGAAGAGATCATCTCCGCCATCACGGGCGCCACGGACAACGCCGTGACCCGACGTGCGGCGCGCAACGCGGAGGTTTCCAAGTGACCACCGACGAGACCACCAACACGGTGGACAAGAGCAGCACTTCGCTGGACAAGGGCAGCGACCCGGTGGACACGCCGCCGGTCGGCAACCCGGACGCCGCCGAGGGCGCCGCCACGGTCGTCGACCCCCGCCTGCTCATCCGCGAGCAGGGCTTCGCCGGCTACCTCACCGAGTTCAAGCGCAAGATCAGCGGCGGTGACCTGGGCTCCATCCCGGTCGTCGTCGGCCTCGCGATCATCGCCATCGTCTTCCAGAGCATGAACTCCGAGTTCCTCTCCGCGAAGAACATCAGCGACATCGCGGTCACCATGGTCGCCACCGGCATGATGGCCGTCGGCATCATCTTCGTCCTGCTGCTCGGTGAGATCGACCTCTCGGTCGGCTCCGTCTCCGGCGTCTCGGGCGCCCTGGTCGCGGTGCTCAGCGTCACCCAGGGCATGAACGAATGGCTGGCGATCGTCGTCGCCATCGTCAGCGGCGCGGTGATGGGCGCGATCCACGGCTTCTTCTTCGCCCGGATCGGCGCTCCCGCCTTCGCCGTCACCCTGGCCGGCCTGCTGTTCTGGCTCGGCTTCATGCTCCAGCTGCTCGGCGACTCCGGCACGATCAACCTGGACGGCGAAGGGGTGGTCGGCCAGCTGACCACGTACTACTTCACCGATGTCGCCGCCGCCTACGGGCTCGCCGCCATCGCGGTGATCGGCTACTTCCTCGCCGCCTTCCTGGACACCCGCCGCCGCGAGGCGGCCGACATCCCGGCCCGGCCGATCGCCGACATCGCCGTGCGCACGGCCGTGCTCGCGGTGTTCGCCTTCGCCGCCGCGTACATGTTCAACCAGTACCGCGGCCTGCCGCTCGCGCTGGTCCTCTTCCTGATCGTCCTGGTCGGCACGGACTTCCTGCTCCGCCGCACGGCCTACGGGCGGAAGATCTTCGCGCTCGGCGGCAGCGTCGAGGCCTCCCGGCGCGCCGGTATCAACGTCACCGCGATCCGGATCTCCGTCTTCTCCATCGCGGGCACCTTCGCGGCGATCGGCGGCCTGTTCTGGGCCTCCAAGATCGCGGCGGCCAACCAGGGCTCCGGCACCGGCGACCTCCTGATGAACGTCATCGCGGCGGCCGTCATCGGCGGCACCAGCCTCTTCGGCGGCCGCGGCCGCACCTGGAACGCGCTGCTCGGCGTCATGGTGATCGTCTCGATCCAGTACGGGCTGTCGCTGGAGGGCATCGCCACGCCGATCCAGTACATGGTCACCGGCGCCGTGCTTCTCGCCACGGTCGTCATCGACTCCGTCACCCGTAAGACCCAGAAGACCGCGGGTCGCGCCTGACCGCACGTTCGCGCAGGTGCCCGG
>NZ_JBHXJG010000461.1:0-2245 GCF_042723425.1 Streptomyces sp. NPDC058375
CCGCTCCTCGATCGCCGGAGGGGCTTGAAGATCGTCGGAGGGGCTTGAAGTGCGGGCGCTCGCCCGGTGCGGGTTCGCCGGGGCTCCTCAATCGCCGGAGAGGCTTGAAGTGCGGGCGCTCCGGGAGCTCATCGATCGCCGGAGGGGCTCACATGGGGCACCCTGGCCCCATGGCTGCTGCTGGCTCCGCTCCCGGTGAGATCCGGGTCGCCTCGTCCGTCGGGCGGTGGGTCGTGCTGACCACCGTGCTCGGTTCCAGCATGGCCATGCTGGACTCCACCGTCATCAACGTGGCCCTGCCCCGCATCGGCGAGGACCTCGGCACCGACATGGCCGCCCTCCAGTGGACCGTCAACGCCTACATGCTCACGCTCGCCGGGCTGATCCTCCTCGGCGGGGCGCTCGGGGACCGGTACGGGCGGCGGCGGGTGTTCGTCGTGGGGGTGGTGTGGTTCGCGGTGGCCTCCCTGCTCTGCGGGATCGCGCCGAACGCGGGGGTGCTCATCGTCGCCCGGGCCCTGCAAGGGGTGGGTGGCGCGCTCCTCACGCCGGGGTCGCTCGCGCTCATCCAGGCCAGTTTCCATCCGGACGACCGGGCCCGGGCCGTGGGGCTCTGGTCCGGGTTCGGCGGGGTCGGGGCGGCCGTGGGGCCGTTCGTGGGCGGGTGGCTCGTGGACGGACCCGGATGGCGGTGGGTGTTCCTGCTCAATCTGCCGCTCGCCGCGATCTGCGTGCCCGTCGCGCTCCGCCACGTACCGGAGTCGCGGGATCCGGCGGCCCACGGGCGGTTCGACGTGCTGGGCGCCGTCCTCGGGGCGCTGGCGCTCGCCGGGGTGACGTACGCGCTGATCGAGGCCCCCGGGCGGGGCGCCTCCCCGGTGGTGATCGGGTCGGCGCTGGGCGGGCTGCTGCTGGGGGCCGCGTTCGTGGCGGTCGAACGGCGGCGGGCGGACCCCATGCTGCCGCCGGCGATCTTCCGCTCCCGGCTGTTCACCTCGGTCAACCTGGTGACCTTCTGCGTCTACGCGGCCCTCGGCGGCTTCTTCTTCCTCTCCGCGATCCAGCTCCAGGTGGTGGCCGGGTACTCGGCGCTGGGGGCCGGTACCGCGCTGCTGCCCACCACCGTGCTGATGCTGCTCTTCTCCGCCTCGGCCGGTGAGCTGGGGCGGCGCATCGGGCCGCGTATCCCGCTCACCGTGGGGCCGCTGCTGGCCGCCGCCGGGATGCTCCTGATGCTGCGGGTGGGGCGCGGCAGCGCTTCCTTCGGCGGGTACGTGAGTGAGGTCCTGCCCGCCGTCCTGGTACTCGGCGCCGGGCTCGTCGTGGTCGTCGCCCCGCTCACCGCGACCGTCCTGGCCGCCGTGGACGCCGGGCGGGCCGGTCTTGCCAGCGGCATCAACAACGCCGCCGCCCGGGCCGCCGGGCTCATCGCGGTGGCCGCGCTGCCACTGCTCGCCGGGATGGGGCCGGAGGCGTACCGGGACGCGGGCGAGTTCGCCTCGACCTTCCGGCGGGCGATGCCGATGTGCGCGGGGCTGCTGGTCGCGGGCGCGGTCCTCGCCTGGTGGGCGGTGCGCACCCCGGCCGCGACCGCCGAAGCCCGGGGCGAGCGGCCCGAGTGCGCGGTGCACTGCGGGGTCGTCTCCCCGCCGCTGGAGCCGGAGCGGCGGGAGGGCTGACCCCGGCCCGGGAGCCCCCTCCGCCGCTGCGGCGGGCGACCGCCCGGGAAGCCCCCCACGCCCGGCCCGGGCCGCGGTCCCGCCGGGGCGTGACGGCAGGCACACTTGAGGCATGTCCATCCACGAGAACCTGCTCGGGGGCCCCGCCCCGACCCACCTTCCCGACGACCCCGAGCCGCGCGAGCTGCTCGCCGCCGGCACCCCGCCCGCCGAGGTCGCCGCGAAGTACCCCACCTCCTCGCTCGCCTGGGCGCAGCTCGCCGACGAGGCGTTCGAGGGCGGCCGGGTCGTCGAGTCGTACGCGTACGCCCGTACCGGCTACCACCGCGGCCTCGACTCCCTGCGCCGGGCCGGCTGGAAGGGCCACGGCCCCGTCCCGTTCGAGCACGAGCCGAACCGCGGCTTCCTGCGCGCCCTGCACGCCCTGGCGCGGGCCGCGGGCGCGATCGGGGAGACCGAGGAGCACGAGCGCTGCTCGACGTTCCTGCGCGACTCCTCGCCGACCGCTGCCGACATCCTGAGCTGAACCCGGGCACGTACGCCTGAGCCGCTCCCCGCCCAAGCAC
>NZ_JBHXJG010000462.1:0-2244 GCF_042723425.1 Streptomyces sp. NPDC058375
GCCCCCGAACCGCGCACCGTCCCTGCCGCACCCACCCCGCCCGGCGAGCGGGAGGTGGTGCGGGGTGCGCCCCGGGAGGGCGCGGGGGGGTCAGCTCTTCTCGGCCGCCGCTTCGGTGCTCTCGGCGGTGCGGCCCTTGCCCGGCTCGTCCTTGCCGAGCAGATCCTTCTTCGCGTCGGCGTCCTCCGCGTCGGCGTCCGCCGTCGCGGAGCCGTCCTTGTCGGAGTCCTTCCCGGGGGTGGAGTCCCGGTCGGGCTCGACGATCTCCTCGCGGCCCGGGCGCAGCTTCGCGGAGACCACGATGTAGGCGACGGCGAGGACGAAGACGATGATCGCGGTCCACACGTTCAGGCGGAGGCCCAGGATGTGGTGGGCCTCGTCGACCCGCATGTACTCGATCCAGCCGCGCCCGGCGCAGTAGGCCGCGACGTACAGCGCGAACGCCCGTCCGTGGCCGAGCTTGAAGCGGCGGTCGGCCCAGATGACCAGCAGCGCGACACCGATGCACCACAGCGACTCGTACAGGAAGGTCGGGTGGTAGGTCCCGGCGGCCCGGTTCGGGCCCTCGCTGATCTCCAGCGCCCAGGGGAGGTCGGTGGGCTTGCCGTACAGCTCCTGGTTGAACCAGTTGCCCCAGCGCCCGATGGCCTGGGCGATCGCGAGGCTCGGGGCCATCGCGTCGGCCCAGGCGGGCAGCGGGATGCCCCGGCGGCGGCAGCCGATCCAGGCGCCGACCGCGCCGAAGGCCACCGCACCCCAGATGCCGAGGCCGCCCTCCCAGATCTTGAAGGCGTCGACCCAGTTCTCACCGTCGCTGAAGTACAGCTGGTAGTCGGTGATCACGTGGTAGAGCCGTCCGCCGACCAGACCGAAGGGCACCGCCCAGACGGCGATGTCGGCCACGGTGCCGGCTTTGCCGCCGCGGGCGATCCAGCGCTTGTTGCCGAACCAGACGGCGACGAAGACACCGATGATGATGCAGAACGCGTAGCCGCGGAGCGGGATCGGGCCGAGCTCGATCACGCCGGTCGACGGACTGGGAATGGAGGCAAGATTCATGGCGAGGTCGACGCTACCCTGCCGGGTGGTGGGTACGGCAAGCCACCCGGCAACGTCTGGGTAACGAGGACCGCGTCACGGACGGGCCACGCGAGCCCGGCCCGATCGGCAAGGCACCCCGGGGGTCCGGTCAGGAACCGGCGGCCGACGAGGGGGCGGCCGGGGTGGATGGCGGGGTGGCGGACCCGTCGGCCGGAGCAGAGCCGTCGGCCGGGGCGGACGGGGCGGCGGATCCGTCGGCCGGGGCGGACGGATCCGTGGACCCGTCGGCCGGGGTGGCGGTGCCCGGCTTCTTCCCCTTGTTGGCCTCGGCGACCCACTTCTTCAGGTTCTCCGGGGAGATCTGCTCGTCGCCCTTGGCGGGGAAGACGGACTCCCCGTTGAGCAGCACCGTCGGCGTGCCCTGGAAGCCGCCCTCGCGGAACGCCGTGTCGGACTTCTTCACCCAGCTGTCGTGCTCGCCGTCCTCCACACAGCTGCGGAAGCCCGGCGTGTCGAGTCCCTCGACCTCCCCGGCCAGCTCGATCAGCCGGCTGTTCTTGGCGAAGGCGTCGTCCGGCTCGGGAGGCTGGTTGCTGAAGAGGACGTCGTGGTACGGGGCGAACTTGCCGTCGTCCTGGGCGCAGGCGGCGGCGTTGGCGGCGCGCAGCGACCCGGTGCCGCCGAGATTGCCGTCGATGATCGTGGCCAGGTGGTACTCCACCCGGATCTGGCCGTCGTCGGCCAGCTCGGTGATCGTGTCCCGGAAGGCCGTCTCGAACTGGGCGCAGACGGGGCAGCGGAAGTCCTCCCAGATCGTGAGGGTGGACGGGGCGTCGGCCGCGCCGACCGGGAGGGTCAGGGCGGCCTCGCCGATCGCGCCGGACGGGGCGACCGCCGGGCCGGAGGCGGAGTCGCCGCCGTCGTCCTTGCCCGCGTTGGCCGCGATCAGGCCGACCACGGCGGCCAGGCCGAGCACCCCGACCACCGCCGAGGCGACGATCAGCGTCCGGCGGCGCTTCTCGCGCCCCTTCTCCCGCTCGCGCTGCTGGGCCAGGCGCTCACGCGCGCTTCTGTTTCCCTCAGGGATCTTGTCGCTCACACCCGGGGCGTGCCGCGGGCGGCGGGTCGAGGCGCACCGGCCGGCCGCGCGCCGCGCGGATCACCCAGAGGGACCACAGCACGGCGAAGGCGGCGTAGCCGAGG
>NZ_JBHXJG010000463.1:0-2192 GCF_042723425.1 Streptomyces sp. NPDC058375
GGCCACTCCCGACCAGGAGTGGCCGCCCTCGCGCATGCCCGGGGCACATGCGCCCAGGGACGCCGTCCGACATGCCGACCGGGCCCGGGCCGGCTCCGGGCCCCGGAGGGACGGCCGGGGAACCCCGAGTCTCGCCCGACCGGCCCCGGAATCCCGCCGCACGCTCTAGCCTCCCCGCATGATCTCGGACGCCCTGCCCACCGAGGACGCGGACGCGGACCCGGTGGAATCCGCTCGGCGACGCACGGCTGTGCGTCTCTCGGTGTCGCTCTTTCTCCTGGCAGCGGCGGCGATGCTGGTGGCCGCCCTGCTCGGCGCGTACGAGTGGTACGCGGCCCTGGCGTGCTGGCTGCTCGGCTCCGTGGCCGTTCCGCTCCGCCACGGCGTGAGCGCGGGCCGGGAGATGGCGCGGGAGGCATGGCGGCTCCGCACCCGCGGTGTTCTCGTCGAGGGGCGCAGGCTGCCCTCCGGCGCCTACGAGTACACCGACCTCGACGGCCGGCCCCACCGCCTCACGGACGACTACGAGTCCGCGCGGCGGGTGGAGGTTCTCTACGATCCGGCGGCTGCCGGGCGAACGGCCCAAGCCGGCCGCCGGACCGGCGGCACGCTCGTCTTCGGCGTCTTCGCAGGACTTCTGTCCCTCGCCATGACCGTGGCGTCAGCGGTCATCGGGCTGGTGGGGCCGCTCGCCGCCCTGGGCGTCCTCCCGGCCGGCATCTCCTTCGGCCTGTCCTAAGGCCTGTCGAGCCCCTGGCGCTCCGCTCCGGCCCCGGGGCTCAGGAGTGCATCCGCGCGCCCTTGAGGGCCTTGTCCACGGCGTTGCGCGGCCCGTACACCGCCAGCCCCACCAGATCGAGCGCGTCCCGCCCCACCGCCCGTACGGCCGCCCGGTTGTCCCGGTCGTTCCCCGTGCCGAACAGGTCCGAGGTGAACACGGCCGTCGTCAGCGACCGGGACAGCGCCTTGGCGTGCGCGGCGGTCATCGTCTCCTTCGACCCCGCGAAGACCAGCACGGGCTGCCGGATCATCGGCAGATACGCGGTGGAGTCGGCGTCCTCGTAGGGTTCCCCGATCACCTCCGGCACCGCCGTCCCCAGACCGCTGATCAGAAAGGCGGTCACATTCAGCCGCTGCCAGGTCTCCAGGTCGTCCCGGAGTAGCAGCGCGACCTTCGTGTCGAAGCGGATGGGGGCGGGCCCGGCGGCCGGGGCCGGGGCGGGTTCCGTGGTCGTGGCGGTTTCCGTCGTCGTGGTTTCCATGGTCCGAGACTGGCCGCAGGCCCGGGACGAGGTCTTGTACGTTCTTAACGTGACCCGGGAGAACCGCCCCCAGGAGATCTCGGCCTGGCGACCGGACGTCGCCGGCGTCGTGGAGGTCTTCCACGCCCGCTTCACCGCCCACGCCTACCCCATGCACGTCCACGACGCCTGGACGCTCCTGATCGTCGACGACGGGGCCGTCCGCTACGACCTGAACCGCCACGAGCGCGCGACCCCGGGCGGCACGGTGAGCCTGCTGCCGCCCGGCGTCCCGCACAACGGTTCGCCCGCGACCGCCCACGGCTTCCGCAAACGGGTGCTCTACCTCGACATGACCCAGCTCGACGCGGGCCTCATCGGGCCCGCCGTGGACACCCCGGACCTCGCCGACCCGTTGCTGCGCACCCAGGTCGGACAGCTGCACACCGCCCTCGCCGACCCGGGCGACGCGTTCGAGGCGGAGAGCCGTCTGGCGTTCATCGGCGAGCGGCTGCGGGGCCACCTGCGCCCCGGGGACGCCCCGGCGGACCCGCCGCCCGGCCCGGGCGTGGCGCGGGACCTGCGGGAGCTCCTCGACGAGCGGCTGCGCGAGGGCGTCACCCTGGCCGAGGCCGCCCGCCTCGTCCACGCGCACCCCGCCCATCTCGTACGGGCCTTCAGCGCGGCCTACGCCATCGCGCCGCACCAGTACGTGACGTCCCGCCGGGTCGACCGGGCCCGCCGGCTGCTGCTCGACGGGGTGCCGCCCGGCGAGGCGGCCGCCGCCGTGGGCTTCCACGACCAGTCCCACCTGACCCGGCACTTCAAGCGGATCGCCGGCACCACCCCCGGCCGCTACGCCCGGTACGCCCGTGGTGCCCGCCCACAAGGCCTCCAGGGACTCCAGGAGCCCTCCTGAGGCCCGACAGCCCGCCGCCCCGGCTCCGAGAC
>NZ_JBHXJG010000464.1:0-2176 GCF_042723425.1 Streptomyces sp. NPDC058375
GGGCCGGACCCCCGCGAGGGGATCCGGCCCACCGTCGACGACAAGCGTCCGGTCAGCCGCGAAGGGCCTGGACCGCGGCTTCCAGCCGCTTGCCGAAGTCGCCGTCCGCCTGGCGGAAGTTGTCGATCGCGCGCTCTGCGATGTCGTCGCGCGAGACCTTGGCGATGAACCCGGCCAGGTTCTCCACGAGACGGCCCTTCTCCTCCTCCGACATCAGCCGGTAGAGGTCGCCCGCCTGGACGAAGTCGTTGTCCTCGGCGTGACGAGGGGCCTCGCTGTTGCCGGTGGCGCCGGTGACCGGGAGCGGCTGCCACAGCGGCCGGTCGGTCTGGGCGGGGCCGCCGAAGCTGTTGGGCTCGTAGTTCTTGGCGCCCTTGTGTCGGCCGTCGTAGAGGAAGCCGTCGCGGCTGTTGGTCCGCGCCTCGGTGGCGTGCGGGCGGTTCACCGGCAGGTGGTCGGCGTTGATGCCGACGCGGTAGCGGTGGGCGTCGCCGTAGGCGAAGAGGCGGCCCTGGAGCATCTTGTCCGGGGACGGGCCGATGCCCGGCACGAAGTGCGCGGGGCTGAAGATCGACTGCTCGACCTCGGCGAAGATGTTCTCCGGGTTGCGGTTGAGCTCCAGCTTGCCGATCTCGATCGGCGGGTAGTCCGCGTGCGGCCACACCTTGGTGAGGTCGAACGGGTTAAAGCGGTACGTCGCGGCGTCCGCCGCGGGCATGATCTGGACCTGCACCGTCCAGGACGGGAAGTCACCGCGCTCGATCGACTCGCGCAGGTCGCGCTGGTGGCTGTCGGGGTCGACGCCGGAGAGCCGGACGGCCTCCTCGGTGGTGAGGTTCTTGATGCCCTGGTCGGTCTTGAAGTGGTACTTGACCCAGAAGACCTCGCCGGCCTCGTTGTTCCACTGGTAGGTGTGCGAGCCGTACCCGTTCATGTGGCGCAGCGTGGCCGGGATGCCGCGGTCGCCGAAGAGCCAGGTCACCTGGTGCGTCGACTCGGGCGACAGCCCCCAGAAGTCCCAGACGTTGTCCGCCTCCTGCGAGCCGGTGTACGGGTCGCGCTTCTGGGTGTGGATGAAGTCGGGGAACTTGATGGCGTCCTTGATGAAGAACACCGGGGTGTTGTTGCCGACGAGGTCGTAGTTGCCCTCCTCGGTGTAGAACTTCAGCGCGAAGCCACGAGGGTCGCGCACCGCGTCGGCGGAACCGAGGTTGCCCGCGACGGTCGAGAAGCGCAGGAAGGTCTCGGTCTGCTTGCCGACCTCGGAGAGGAACTTCGCCCGGGTCCACCGCGAGACGTCGCGGGTCAGCGTGAAGGTGCCGTACGCGCCGGCGCCGCGGGCGTGCACGACGCGCTCCGGGATGCGCTCGCGGTTGAAGTGGGCGAGCTTCTCCAGCAGCGCCTGGTCCTGCACGAGAACGGGACCGCCGGGGCCCGCGGTCTCACTGTTCTGGTTGTCGGCAACCGGCGCGCCGGCCTCCGTCGTCAGCGGTCCCTGCGTCACGTGCGCCTCCTGCGGCGTATCCCTGCACAGCGGTCAATCCTGTACAGCCCTGTCCTTTGGCCAATGCCGTTCCCGATCCTACAATGGACAATGTCTAAGTCAAGTTGGCATCCAAAGTCACACCCGATCGGGACTCGGTCCCCCCACTGTTAGGCTGGCCGCATGAGCGACCTGCTGGAACGACTTCGTGGACGCGGCTGGCGCATGACGGCGCAGCGGCGTGTCGTGGCCGAGGTCCTCGACGGGGACCACGTGCACCTGACGGCGGACGAGGTCCACGCGAGGGCCGTTTCCCGGCTGCCCGAGATCTCGCGCGCCACCGTCTACAACACCCTCGGCGAGATGGTGTCCCTCGGCGAGGTGCTGGAGGTCTCCACCGACCGCCGGGCCAAGCGCTACGACCCGAACGCGCACCGCCCCCACCACCACCTGGTGTGCGCGCAGTGCGGCGCCATCCGGGACGTCCACCCGGCGGGCAACCCGCTGGCGGACCTGCCGGCGGACGAGCGCTACGGCTTCATGGTCTCCGGCGTCGAGGTGACGTACCGCGGCGTCTGCCCGAACTGCGCCGCCACCGCCTGAGCCGCCTTGCTTCAGGAAGCCGGGCCCGCCTGTCGGACAGGCGGGCCCGGCTCCTTTCATGCGGGCGGACATGACGACGGCCCGGATCTC
>NZ_JBHXJG010000465.1:0-2150 GCF_042723425.1 Streptomyces sp. NPDC058375
GGGGCGCGCGCCGCACGCGGGTCGGGGGTGTGCCCGAGGGGGGGGCTCAGGGTGACCTGAGCGCCGCGGTCCGCAGAAGGGAAGGTGGTATCGCACATGAGCATGACAGCCTTCGTGTTTCCGGGGCAGGGTTCGCAACGCGTCGGCATGGGCCGCGCCCTGGTCGAGCGCCGCCCCGCGTTCCTCGCGTCCCACTACCGGGTCGCCGACGAGGTCCTGGGGATGGAGCTGACGAAGATGTGCTGGGAGGGGCCGGCCGAGGACCTGCGCGCCATGCCGGTGACGCAGCCGGCCGTCTTCCTGACCAGCGTCGTGGCCCTCGAAGTGCTCCGGAGCCACGGGGTCGAGCCCGACGCCGTGGCCGGGCACAGCCTGGGCGAGTTCGCCGCGATGGTCGCGGCGGGCGTGCTCGACTGGCGGGACGGTCTGCGTCTGGTCCGGCTGCGCGGGGAGTTGATGGAATCGGTCAACCGCACCGTCCCGGGCAGCATGGGAGCCGTCATCGGTCTGGCCCTGACCGAGGTGGAGGGCCTCTGCGCCCGGGCGGCCGCCGCCACCGGCGGGGTGGTCGAGATCGCCAACCAGAACGACCACCGGCAGATCGTGGTGTCCGGTCACCGGGAAGCGGTGGCCCGGCTGCTCGAACTCGCCGAACAGGCGGGCGCACGGCGGGCGTTGACGCTGGAGGTGGGAGGCGCGGCGCACTGCAGCCTGCTCTCCGGCATCGAGGCCGAGTTCGGCCGGGCGCTGGCCGCGCTGCCCCTGCGCGACCCGGTGATCCCGGTGTACTCCGCGGTCACCGCCGCACCCGTGCAGACCGCCCGGGAGGCCGCGGACTGTCTGCGACGGCAGTTCACGGCCCGGGTGCTGTGGGCCGACACCGCGGAGGCCCTGGCGAAGGCGGGCGTCGACCGGTTCGTGGAGGTCGGCCCCGGCAAGACGCTGAGCACGCTGTGCGGGCGGCTGTGCCCGGACGCCCGGTCCTACCGGACCTCCGACGCCGATCACCTGGACCGCACGCTCGCGGCCTTCCCGGCGTCGGACGCGCTGAAGGCGGAGCCGGCGTGAGCGGGCGGCCCGTCGTCCTGATGCTGCCGGGGCAGGGCTTCCAGCACGCCGGGATGGCCGTCGAGCTGTACAAACGGGAGCCGGTCTTCACCGCCGTGGCCGACGAGTTCCTCGACGCCCTCGGGCGGTGGGGGACCGTCGTCCGTGAGGACTGGCTGTCCGGTGCGGACGGCGTCCGGGCCGACCGGGGCACGACCGCGCAGCCCCTGCTCTTCCTGATCGGATACGGCATCGGCCGGGTGCTGGCCGACCGGGGGATCCGGCCCGCCGCGCTGGTCGGCCACAGCGTGGGGGAGCTGGCCGCCGCCACCCTCGCCGGGGTGTTCGACCCGCCGGCGGCCGCCCGGATCCTCGCGGGCCGCTGCGCCGCGCTCGCCGACGCCCCGCCCGGCGGCATGCTGGCAGTCGCCGGCGCCCCGGAAGAGGTGCTCGACCGCCTCCGGGACACGCCCCTGGGGCAGGACGTGGTGCTGGGCGCCCACAACGGACCGCGCCAGACGATCCTCGCGGGCCCGGAGCCCCGGCTCTCCGAGGCCCAACAGGTGCTGGCCGACGCCGGGGTGACCGTACGCCGGGTGCGGGCGCTCGAACCGTGGCACGCACCGGCGATGGGCCCGGCCTCCCGCTCCTTCGGCGAGGCCGTCGCGGCGGAGCCGCTGCGCCGGCCGGGCATCCCGGTGGTGTCGACCCGCACCGGGCGCCACGTCACGGAGGCGGAGGCCCTCCGGCCGGAGTTCTGGGCCGGGCAGATGGCCGCGCCGGTGCTGTTCTGGCCGGCTCTGCGCACCCTGCTCGACGGGGAGGGCCGGGTGGTGGTGGACTGCGGCCCCGCCGGGGCGCTCGCGACGCTGGCGCGCCGGCACCCGTCGGTCGCCGAACGGCGCAGCACGGTGGTCCCGTTGCTCGCGCCCCCGGGGCGCGACGCCTGGGAGGGCTGGACGCAGGGGCTGGCCCGGCTGGAGGCGGCCGTCTGACCGTGACACGGGAGGGGCGGGGGGGGGGGCCGGGGCCCCCCCCCCCCCCCCCCTGAACCCAACCACCCCTTCCTACAAAAGAGGGCTCGGAGCCCGAGGCTTGCGGCT
>NZ_JBHXJG010000466.1:0-2037 GCF_042723425.1 Streptomyces sp. NPDC058375
GCCGCCTACCCACCCACACCGTGGCAAACACCCGGTGCGCGTGCAACCGGCGGTGCGGAACCGGGCGGAGGTGGACTGATGTGCTGGCGGAAGCCGACCGGTGTGCTGAGCTCGCCGGTCAGGGGCGGTAGCGCAGGGGATGGTCGTCGGGCACCTCGACGACGGCGATCCGCACACCGTCGGGGTCCTCGACCCACATCTCGACCAGTCCCCAGGGCTCGCGCCGCGGTGGGCGCAGGACGGTCACGCCTTTCGTCCGCAGTTCTTCGTGGGCGGCCTCGGCGTCGTCGACCTGGAGCCAGATCCGCATCGCCGCCGAGGGCGGGTCCTCGCCCCGGCCGGAGACCTCCAGGAATCCGCCGCCGAGGAAGTAGACCGTGCCGCGCTCGGGGCCCGTACCGAATTCCCGGTAGACGGCGAGGCCCAGGGCCTCGCCGTAGAAGGCGCGGGAACGCTCGGGGTCGGTGGGGTGCAGCAGGATCCTGCTGCCCAGTACATGCACCATGGATCGAGCGTACGCCTTCCGCATCGCGTGCCGGCTCTTCCGGGATCCGTCAGTTGGTCAGCTCGTCGACGAAGTCTTCCGTGCACCGATCCTCGGCGGCCTGCCCGTTGGCCTGGTTCACGCAGTCCTCGAAGTCCTTGAACTCCTGGGAGTCGAAGACGGAGACGGCCACGACGAGGACGATGACGGACCCGATGAGGCCGAGCGCCCCGAACGCGGCGCCGACTATCGCCATCACCCGGCGCGGTGCGCGGCCCTGGCGGGTGCGGAGCGCGGCGATGATGCCGAAGACGACGGCGAGCAGGCCGAGGAGCAGCCCGCCCACCACGGTCCAGAAGAAGAGGCAGGCGATGAGGCCGAGCACGAGGGCGGCGACGGCGAAGCCGTTCGTCCGGGCGGGCGGCTGACCGCCGTAGGGGTCGTGATCGGCTGCGGGCTGCCCCTGGTACGGGGAATCCGGGTACGAGGGAAGGGACATCGGGAAGGTGCTCCTGTTCTCCTGGCTTCCCGTCCACCTGCCCCGTGGCCAGGACGCCATGCCGCAGCTTCGGTCACGCTCCGGCAACTACCCGGTCTGACCAGGCGCTGTTCGGCGGAGGTCGGCCGACAGGTGGTGCTGGAGTGGTCGGCCGACCGCGGCGAGGTCGTGGACGAAGGCGAGCGTGTCCGGATCCGTCAGGGTGTAGCGGCGGCGGGTGGCGTCGACCTGCTTGGCGGTGGGTGCGAGGGAGACCTGTTCGGTGGCGAGGTCGACGGCACCGTCGCGGGCGTGGCCGACCAGGATCTCCGCGATGCCGGTGGGCTGGGTGATCAGGGCCTCCACCCGCCCGTCCGGCTGCAGCCGCCACCAGCCGGTCTCCCGGGCGGACGGCCGCAGGGGTTTCCCGTCCGCGTCGAGCAGCCAGGCCCGGGCCTCGTACGCGAGGAAGGGCCGCCCGTCGTGGCTGAAGGTGACCTCCTGCGCGTAGGTGAAGTCCGCCTCCAGCGTCGGATACCCGCCGCTCCCCGTGCCCCGCCAGGTGCCGAGGTATCCGGTCACCGGGGCGAGCAGCGGATGCGGTGCGGGGGACGCGTCGGAACGCAGGGCGTCGGGGAAGGGGAAGTCGCGGACGGGGTGGTTCATGCGGGGGTGCGCTCCTGAATCCGTCGGGGCCGGTGCCGGATCGCAGCCTAGGGGGTGCCCTGTGCCGGTGCGGCGAGCACGCCGACGGCCCCGCACCGGGTGTGTGTGCGGGGCCGTTTCCGCCGGGTTCAGTTGTGGGCGAGCAGGGCGTTCTCGTTCTCGTTCTCGTTCTCGTTCTCGTTCTCGTTCTCGTCGAGGCGGACGACGCGGGGCAGCCGTTTGATGGTGGCTTCGCGGTGGGCGATGGCGGTGAAGGTGCCGTCCGTACGCCCCGTGGCGGCCGGCCTCACGTCGGATCGGCCGCCATGCTCTCCATCAGACTCTTGGGCCGCAGGTCGGTCCAGTTCTGCTCGACGTAGTCCAGGCAGGCCCGGCGGGTGCCCTCCGGATGGACGACGGTCCATCCGGC
>NZ_JBHXJG010000467.1:0-2036 GCF_042723425.1 Streptomyces sp. NPDC058375
TCTCCCACAGTCCGTCCGGAACGATCCATCCCCACCGTCCACTTCCCATGAACAGCACAACCGCCAACTGGCCATGTAGGACACGGTCTAAGACCGTGTCCTACATGGTCTTAGTCACGCGACAGCTCTTTCCTGATCGTTCTCAAAAGTTCCAGCGAAGCTATCGGAGCCTCTGCCAGATTTCGCAGCGATTCGATATATGAGCGCAGTTCCCGGATTTCACGGGGCGACTTCCTGGACGACATCCCGGTCATTGCGTCGAAGGCCACAATCGACCTCTCCCCCGCCCCACCGAATTCCAGCAGCGTAAACATGTAGGTCAGCGTGGCGCTGGCCGTGAAGGGGATGACCCTGAAGGAGACCCTCCCCGATTCCGCGTCCTCGATCAGCGCGTCGAGCTGGCTGGCCATCACGGCTTTGCCACCGACTTGCTGACGCAGGGCGCCCTCGCCGATGATCGCTTCGACGATCGGCGGGTGGCTCTTGTCGAAGATCCCTCGGCGCTGTCCGCGCAGGTGCGCGGATCGGTCCATCTGGTGCGGCGAGAGAACCGCCTTGTCCAGCGAGAGCGTCAGCGCCTCCGCGTACGGGCGACGCTGAAGGATGCCGGGCAGGACGTTGCCGGCGCAGTAGGTCAACTTCGTGGCGGCGTCCTCGTAGGCAACGAATTCCAGGAGCGACTCGTCGAATTCCTCCTCGAATTCGCGCCACCAGGCACTCTCGATGGACTGAGCCGCCCGCAGCAGCGTCTCCAGCCGGACCTTCGCCTCTTTGTCCAATTGGAGGGCCTTGACGATCACTCGCCACTCATCGTCGTCGGGTAGCGCCGCACCACGTTCGAGTCGGGAGTAGCGGTCGATGGTCGAGCGGCCCAGTGCGCTGCTCACGTCGCTCTGCTTGATCTTCATGCCGCCGGGTGTGCGGGCAGCGGCGCGTACCGCCTTCAGAGCGTCACCGAATGTCCGGCGCGCCACGATCCCCGCCGTGTTCACCGACATGCGCTTCCCCCCTGCTCGGCCGATTGGGCATAGCGCAGGGTATCTGGGGTGGCGAGGAGACCACCCGTCGACGCTTCGACCAGCTCGTAGAGGCCGGGCTGCTCGACAACCGGATCTTCGTCCCCGTCATGATGCTGTCGGTCGGGGAGCAGACGACGCCGCTGGACCGCGTGGCCCGGATCATCCACTACGTCGTCACGCAGTTCAGCGACCGGGAACTGAACATCGCGCTGTCCAGTCTGGACGATCCCTCCCAGCGCGAGTCTACGACTGGATGGGCCCGGTCAAAGCGGCTCTGGAGTCGACCAACCGGTATCTGGCACGGGATCTGGGGCCGAAGCGCATCCGCGTCAACGCCGTCGACAGCGGCCCGATCACCACCATGGCCGGCAAGTCCATCCCGGGCTTCGAGTCCCTCGCAGAGGCGTGGCCGAAGCGCGCTCCACTGGGCTGGGACACCTCGGACGCCTCGCCGGTCGCCGACACGGTCTCGTTCCTCCTCGGGGATGACTCCCGCGCCATCACTGGGCAAGTGCTGCACGTGGACGGCGGATTCTCGTCCGTGGGCGTCTGAGCAGCGGGCAGGGACAGGAGGAGCCCCCCACAGTGAACACATCACCGCCGGGGGCTCCCGTCCTGCGTCAGCAAGGCTGAGCTCATCCGGCGAGGCATCGCCATGCTGTCGGGATGGCCACCCAGCTCCCACGCCACCTCGGGACGACGGCCCCGCGCCAGGTCCGGCCCGCGTCCGCCGGGAGCCACGGGGCCACAGCCGCCACCCCGGCGTGCCGAGCGCGGCCCTCACCCTCCGGCAGCCGCCAGGCGCCCATGTAGAGCGGGAGCAGGTCGTCCAGCAAGCGCTGAAATCTCGTCTCGGAGTCCCGGCCACGGTAGGCGTCGATCGTCATGCGGCGGAACCTTTAGCGGAGTTGACGCCCCCCGGCCCGGGGGGCGTCAACACCGCCTGGCCCGCCGGGGGGACCAGGGGGGGGAGCCGCCGGTCACCCCTCGCGGCGCGGGCCCGCCCCGCTGCCCACC
>NZ_JBHXJG010000468.1:0-2026 GCF_042723425.1 Streptomyces sp. NPDC058375
ATCCCGACCCTTCGAAGGGTCGGGGCACCGGCATGTCGTGCGTTCAGTGGTGTCCGCGCGCGCTGCTCGACGCACCCCCGAACAGCCGGGCCAGCGCCCGGAAGGGCAACGTGACCACGGTGGCGATGGCTCCTCCGATGGAGCGAAGCACGTCCGCGATGGCCTTCAGCATGGATCTGCCCTCCGTTCTCGCTCCCTGAGGTTTCCAGGGGCGTTGGGTTCGCGAGCCACCGCGTACCCGCACCGAGGCGCCCCAATCCTCGGATCGCGGCCGCCCGATCGGACGGCAGCCGACGGAGACAGGAACCACCCCCCTTCTGCGCGGCCCGCCGCCCCGACCGCTGTTTGTCCGGTTTCATCTCCGGGTACCCGCGCTCCGGCCCGGACGGCGATGCCGGGGCGCCGCAGCTGAGGAGTCATGCGCATGAGCAGAGACGAACCGGTCCTGGGGACGGTCTCGACCAAGGTGCCCGCCCGGCTGGACCGGCTTCCGTGGTCGCGATGGCACTGGATGATCGTGATCGGCCTGGGGACCGTGTGGATCCTCGACGGCCTGGAAGTGACCGTGGTCGGCAACATCGCCAGCCGTCTGTCCGAGGACGGCAGCGGCCTGGCCATCACGGACACCCAGGTCACCGGGGTCGCGGCGGCGCTGTATGTGGCGGGGGCCTGTTCCGGCGCCCTCTTCTTCGGCCGCCTCACCGACCTCTACGGCCGCAAGAAGCTGTTCCTGATCACCCTGGCCGTCTACCTCGGGGCCACCGCGCTGACCGCCGTCTCCTTCTCGCCGTGGTGGTTCTTCCTCTGCCGCTTCCTGACCGGTTTCGGCATCGGCGGGGAGTACGCGGCCATCAACTCCGCCATCGACGAACTGATCCCGAGCAAGTACCGCGGCCGGGTCGACCTCATCATCAACGGCAGTTACTGGTTCGGCGCGATGGGCGGTGCACTGCTGTCGGTCGTCGCCCTGAACACCGACATCTTCCCGAAGGACATCGGCTGGCGGCTCACCTTCGCCCTCGGCGTCGTGCTCGGTCTGGTCATCCTGCTGGTACGCCGTCATGTTCCGGAGAGCCCCCGGTGGATGTTCATCCATGGCCACGGAGAGGCGGCGGAGCGTCTCGTCGACGACGTGGAGCGCACCGTCGAGGAGGAGAAGGGGAAGCCGCTCCCGGAGGCCACTACGGAGATCACCATCCGCCAGCGCCGGAGCGTCGGGTTCATCGAGATCGGCCGGAGCGTCTTCCGGGACCACCCGAGGCGGGCCACGCTCGGCTTCGCCCTCTTCATCGGGCAGGCGTTCCTCTACAACGCCATCACCTTCGGGTTCGGGTCCATCCTGGTGAAGTTCTTCGACGTCTCCAGCGGAACGACCGGGTACTTCTTCGCCGTCATCGCCTTCGGTAACTTCCTCGGCCCTCTCCTGCTCGGGCGTCTGTTCGACACCTGGGGCCGTCGCCCGATGATCTCGGGCACGTACATCCTGTCCGGCGTGCTGCTGTTCGGGACGGCATGGCTGTTCGGGGCCGGGCTGCTGACCGCCACGACCATGACGCTGTGCTGGTGCGTGGTCCTCTTCTTCGCTTCGGCCGGGGCGAGTTCCGCCTACCTGACGGTCAGCGAGATCTTCCCGATGGAGACGCGTGCCATGTCGATCGCGTTCTTCTACGCCATCGGCACCGCGGCCGGCGGGATCTCCGGGCCTCTGCTGTTCGCCAGCCTGACCGAGAGCGGTGTGGTCGCCGACGCGGTCGTCGCCTTCTGTGTGGGAGCGACCCTGATGGTGGCGGCGGGCGTGGTCGCGCTCTTCTTCGCGGTACCCGCCGAGCAGCGCTCGCTGGAGGACATCGCCACCCCCCTGTCGGCCGTGGAAGCCGAGGGCGGCGAGAGCGGGCAGGCGCCGAAGGACTCCGGGGAGAAGCACACGGACAACGACCTCGGGGACGGCGACGGGGGCCCGTCCGGCGGCGGCCGTCCGGCCCGCTGACCCACGCACGCGGCCCACAACGCCCTGGAGCCCCGGAGC
>NZ_JBHXJG010000469.1:0-1985 GCF_042723425.1 Streptomyces sp. NPDC058375
TGGAACAACTCCCACAACTCGTCCGGCACCAACCGCTCAACGATCCCCACCATGACTCACAGAATACCGAGTCACCCAAATGAGATGACCTCTAAGGACTGTCCGTGGAGCCGCTCCCGGCGGACCGGATGATCGTGAACACGGCCCCCTCCGGGTCCGCGACCGTCGCCAGCCGGCCGCTCGACCCCTCGCGCGGCGGCTGCAGGACGCGTCCGCCCAGCTCGACCACCCGGGCCGCGGCCCGGTCGGTGTCGGCGACCTCGAAGTACGTCATCCAGTGCGGCCCCCGGTCGCGCGGCAGCGCGTGGCCGACGCCGTGCAGGGCCGCCACCGCCACATCGTCCAGGTGCAGCGTCTGGTAGTCGAAGTCGGCCGAGAGCACCGCCTCCGTCTCGTAGCCGAAGACCGTCTGGTAGAACTTCGCGACCATCGAGGTCTCCCGGGTCACCAGCTCGTTCCAGACGGGGGTGCCGGGTACGCCCGCCGTCATCGTGCCGATGTGCTCCGAGCCCTGCCAGATGCCGAAGACCGCCCCGCTCGGGTCCGAGGCGATGGCGAGCCGCCCGGCCTCGCCCGCGTCCAGCGGGCCGACCGCGACCGTCCCGCCGCAGGAGCGGATGGCCTCCGCTGTGACGTCGGCGTCGTCCGTGGCGAGGTAGGTGGTCCAGGCGATCGGGAGATGCCGGTCGGGCGGCAGCTGGCCGATGCCCGCGACCTCATCGCCGTGCAGCAGCCCGCGGACGTAGGGGCCCAGCTGTTCGGGCCCCGGCTGGAACTCCCAGTCGAACAGGGCCCCGTAGAACTCCTGGGTCGTGGTCAGGCCGTGCACGATCAGACTCACCCAGCAAGGTGTTCCGGGCGTACGCCGGGCGGCAGCCTCGGTCATCGTCTTCTCTCTCCTCGGACCGTTGTGGTGGCCGTGCGGGGGAACGGCACTGGGACGCCGTCCCGGGTAGGGAAGCGGTCCGCGTGCCCCGTGCAGATGCTTGCACCCCCCGGCGCGGGAGACGCATCGGCCGCGCCGCGTCGTCCGGGTTCTGGACGAAGGACGGCAGGATTCTCGCCGGCCGTCCCCTTCGACGCTGTTACGGGTGCCTGCCCCGCTGCGCGAGGATGGCACCCATGAAGCCCATCATCACCGCATCCGAATGCGCGAGCGAGTCGGCCGGGCCGCGGCCGCCGGTGCTCCTGGACGTCCGCTGGCAGCTCGGCGGCCCGAACGGCCGTCCCGACTACGAGGCCGGCCATCTGCCCGGCGCGGTCTTCGTCGACCTCGACACGGAACTGGCCGGCCCGGCGGGGGACGGCGGCCGCCACCCCCTCCCGGACCCGGAGGCCTTCGGGTCCGTGATGCGCCGGGCCGGGGTCGGCCAGGACACCCCCGTCGTGGTGTACGACGGCGGGCAGGGCTGGGCCGCGGCGCGCGCCTGGTGGCTGCTGCGCTGGACGGGGCACGGGAACGTACGGGTCCTGGACGGGGGTCTCGCCGCCTGGACGGGCGACCTCTCCACGGAGATCCCGCACCCCGCCGAGGGCGATTTCCGGCCGAAGCCGGGGGCCCTGCCCACCCTGGACGCGGAAAGTGCGGCGGCCTTCGCCCGGTCGGGTCTGCTGCTGGACGCGCGGGCGGCGGAGCGCTACCGGGGCGACGTGGAGCCGATCGACCGTGTCGGCGGCCATATCCCCGGCGCCGTCTCCGCGCCGACCACGCAGAACGTCGACGCGGACGGGCGTTACCTCCCGCCCGACCGGCTCGCCGCGCGGTTCGCCGGCCTCGGGGCGGAGGGCAGCACCCGAGGCGTGGGCGTCTACTGCGGATCCGGGGTCTCCGGCGCGCACGAGGTGCTGGCCCTGGAGATCGCCGGCCTCACCGGCGTCCTGTACCCGGGCTCCTGGTCCGAGTGGTCCTCGGACCCCGCCCGGCCGGTCGCCACGGGGCCCGAGCCCCAGTAGCCCCGCCGTACGACGGGCGGACGGTAAGGAAG
>NZ_JBHXJG010000470.1:0-1954 GCF_042723425.1 Streptomyces sp. NPDC058375
CGGTGAAGGGGCGCCCGGCAGCCGGGGTCGTACGGGTGCGTCAGTCGGTGAGGTTCACCGAGCGGGCCGAGGACGCGCCGATCTCCTCGGCGATCTCGGTCAGCACCGGCTGCGGGACCGTCTCGTCGACGGTGAGGACGACCAGCGCCTCGCCGCCCTCGGCGGCCCGCGAGACCTGCATGCCCGCGATGTTCAGCCCGGCCTCGCCGAGGATCTTGCCGACCGCGCCCACCACACCGGGACGGTCCTGGTAGCGCAGGACGACCATGTGGTCGGCGAGCGCCAGATCGACGTCGTGCTCGCCGATGGCGACGATCTTCTGGAGGTTCTTCGGGCCGGCCAGCGTGCCGGAGACCGCGACCTCCTGGCCGTCGGAGAGCGTGCCGCGCACGGTGACCACATTGCGGTGGTCGGGCGACTCGGAGCTGGTGGTGAGGCGGACCTCGACACCGCGCTCCTGCGCGAACAGCGGGGCGTTGACGTAGGAGACGGTCTCGTCGACGACGTCCTCGAAGACGCCCTTGAGGGCCGAGAGCTCCAGCACCTTGACGTCGTGCTGGGTGATCTCGCCGTACACCTCGACGTCGAGGCGGGCCGCGACCTCGCCCGCGAGCGCGGTGAAGATCCGGCCGAGCTTCTCGGCGAGCGGCAGACCGGGGCGTACGTCCTCGGCGATGACGCCGCCCTGGACGTTGACCGCGTCCGGGACCAGCTCACCGGCGAGCGCGAGGCGCACGGACTTGGCGACCGCGATGCCCGCCTTCTCCTGCGCCTCGTCGGTGGAGGCGCCGAGGTGCGGGGTGCAGACGACCTGGTCGAACTGGAACAGCGGGGAGTCCGTGCAGGGCTCCTTCGCGTACACATCGAGGCCGGCGCCGGCGACGCGGCCCTCCTTGAGGGCGGAGTACAGCGCCTCCTCGTCGACGATCCCGCCACGCGCGGCGTTGACGATGCGGACCGAGGGCTTCACCTTGTGCAGCGCCTCGTCCCCGATGAGACCGAGGGTCTCGGGGGTCTTGGGCAGGTGCACGGTGATGAAGTCGGCGACCTCCAGCAGCTCGTCCAGGCTGAGGAGCTTGACGCCCATCTGCGCGGCGCGGGCCGGCTGGACGTAGGGGTCGTAGGCGACGATCTTCATGCCGAAGGCCGACATGCGCTGGGCGACCAGGACGCCGATGCGGCCGAGGCCGACGACGCCGAGGACCTTCTCGCTGAGCTCGACCCCGGTGTACTTGGAGCGCTTCCACTCGCCGTTCTTGAGCGCGGTGTTGGCCTGCGGGATGTTCCGGGCGGTGGCCACGAGCAGACCGCAGGCCAGCTCGGCGGCGGTGACGATGTTGGAGGTCGGGGCGTTGACGACCATCACGCCGGCCTTGGTGGCGGCGGAGACGTCGACGTTGTCCAGACCGACGCCCGCGCGGGCCACGACCCGGAGCTTCCCGGCGGCGGCGAGGGCCTCGGCGTCGACCTTGGTGGCGGAGCGCACCAGGATCGCGTCGACGTCGGCGATCGCGGGGAGCAGCTCGGCGCGGTCCGCGCCGTTGCAGTGCCGGATCTCAAAATCCGGACCCAGGGCGTCGACCGTGGCGGGCGACAGCTCTTCAGCGATGAGTACGACAGGTTTCGAGCTCACGTGAGTCCTCACAAGTCCAGTGCGGACGGCCGTCCCGACGGCCGCAGGCGGTGGAGGGGCTAGCCGCGTGGTAGACGCACGACACTGTGGGCCCTGACGCGTGTATGTGTTGAGAAGTGTAGTCATGCGATGGGCCGTGTACTGCGCCCCCGTGGAAGGATCACCCGCACGAGGGTGGACGTGGTGTACACCCGTACGGAACGCCCCTCCGGAACCCCGCTGCGGAGCGGCTCTGCGGTACTGCGGAGCGGGGCCGGGCCCGGGACGACCCGCCCCCCACCCCCACCGCCTAGACCGCGTAGGCCTTAACCCCCGCCAATA
>NZ_JBHXJG010000471.1:0-1953 GCF_042723425.1 Streptomyces sp. NPDC058375
GCAGGCTTGCGGGGGAGCCCGTCCATCGCACACCACCCTTGACGTGAACGCGTCGGTGGGTATGGTCTAGTCCAAGTGCAAGGCCTTTCCGGACACCTGTCATCAGGCGTGTCCGGCAAGGGACTTGCAGCCCTTCGCGCCTCTTGGCCCCACACTCGCGAGGCCTCGCCGTCGAAGCCGGACCCCCCACGGTCCGCCACCGCGCGGTGCGGTCTCATGTGAAGGAGAAGCATGCACGCGAAAAGGAAGACCGCACTCGCCGTCGGCGCCATGCTCGCCCCGGTTCTCGCCCTGAGCCTCCCGGCGACCTCCGCCAGCGCTCACGGCTACATCTCCAACCCGCCGAGCAGGCAGGCGCAGTGTGCCGCCGGAACGGTCAGCTGCGGTGCGATCAAGTACGAACCGCAGAGCGTCGAGGGCCCCAAGGGGCTCACCAGCTGCAGCGGCGGCAACAGCGGCTTCGCCGAGCTGGACGACGACTCCAAGGGCTGGTCGGTCACTCCGGTGAACCGTTCCCAGCAGTTCGAGTGGAAGATCACCGCACGCCACTCGACCAGCACCTGGCAGTATTTCGTGGGCGGCGAGAAGATCGCAGAGTTCGACGACGGCGGCGCGCAGCCCGGCGCGACCGTGACCCACCAGGTCGACTTCGGCAACAAGACAGGTCAGCAGAAGGTCCTGGCCGTCTGGAACATCGCGGACACCTCGAACGCCTTCTACGCCTGCATCGACGTCAACGTCAGCTAGCAGTCACGCCGGCCGGGGTCTGCACCCGGCCGTCCACCACGCCCCGGTCGCGCATCGTCGCGGCCGGGGCGCGGTGCTGTTCCCGGTGGCCGGAGAACGGCATGGCGCGAGGTCTGCGGGTAGTCGAGCGGTTACCCTACGTCAGCTGTCCTGATGGATCATCAGTGCTCAAGGGGACTCCTGAATGAACCGTATGCGTACCGCACTCGCCGCCCTCGGCATCACCGCCGGACTGATCACCGCCCCGACGGCGAGCGCCGCACCCGCACCGGCCGCACCGGGGCCCGACCGGCCCGCTCCCGCCGCCGAACGCCACGAACCGTGCACCGGGGAGTTCCGCGGCGACGCCCGCCTCGGGCCCAAGTGGCTGCCGAACAAGCGGCTCGCCCCGGTCGGCCCGCTCCTGAACGGCTACCAGCGCACCGGCGACCTCACCCCGAAGGACTTCCTGAAGAAGTATTGGGAGGGGCCCGCGGACACCGGCAGCTGGAAGTACCCGCCCAACGACGGCTTCGCCGAGGTGAACGGCGAGATCGACAAGGAGCCCGTGAAGCTCCGCACCGGCCAGCGCCTGGACCGCTTCGGCTCGGAGTACGGCGGCTATCTGGCCCCCGCGGGCGACGCCTACGCCGAGCGCGCCCTGCCCCCGCAGAACCTCAACACCCGTGACGCGGACACCCCGTGCGACTACCGCGTCTACAAGGTCGCCAAGCCCTTCTGGGTCTGGCAGGGCTCCATCGCCCCGTGGTTCGAACAGCCCGGCGGCGGTCAGCAGATCAAGCTCGACGCGGTGTTCCTCGACCCGGGCGAGGGACAGCGACTCAACGTGAAGTGGCTGCTGGACCATGCCTACCTGACGCCCGCCGGCGCGTAACCCGGCATGGACCGCCGGACCCTGCACGCCGCACTCGTCGAGGCACGGATCCCCGGCGGCTACTACCGGATCGAGGGCGTCCACGAGCCCGTGCCCACCCCGCCGGACTTCCTCTTCGTCCGGCGGGCCCCCGCCGGCGGCTGGGAGACCGGGGCGTTCGAGCGCGGAACGTACGACGTCATCGCCCGCCACCCGGACGAGGCCACCGCCTGCGCCCACCTGCTGAGCCTGCTCGTCTGAACCGCCCCGCTGTTTTGCCGCATCGGCAAATTTCCTTGTCCGGGCACCCGCATCGGCCGAATGATCGTGACCGGGCGGCCGGGCCCCCGGCC
>NZ_JBHXJG010000472.1:0-1952 GCF_042723425.1 Streptomyces sp. NPDC058375
GTCCTCATGACCGGGCGGGATCGCGTGTGTACGGGGCATGGCGGGCGTGTACGGAGCATGTCGGGGGGCGTGGCGATGACCAGGGAGCCTCTCGAACATCGGCGCGGTTCCGGATAGCCTCCGGCCATGTCCCAAGGTCAGTGGTACCCCCCGGAATGGCCCGACCGGATCCGGGCCCTCGCCGCCGGTGAGCTGACGGCCGTGACGCCCCGGCGCGCGGCCACGGTGATGCTGCTCCGCGACCGGGGGCCCGGGGCGGGCGGCCCGGAGGCCGGCGGGTCCGACGCGCGCCGGTCCGAGGCGCGTGGCCCCGTCGTGCACATGCTGCGCCGCCGCACCTCGATGGCGTTCGCCGGAGGTGCGTACGCCTATCCGGGTGGCGGGGTCGATCCGCGCGACGACGACCGGCTGATCGGGTGGGCCGGGCCCTCGTTGGAGCACTGGGCCGCCCGGCTCGGCGTGGCGACGGTCACCGAGGCGCAGGCCGTCGTCTGCGCGGCGGTGCGCGAGACGTTCGAGGAGGCGGGCGTCCTGCTCGCCGGGCCGACCGCGACGACCGTGGTCGGCGACACGACCGGGGAGGACTGGGAGGCCGACCGGGAGGCGCTGGTCGCCCGGGACCTGTCCTTCGCGGAGTTCCTGGACCGGCGGGGCCTGGTGCTGCGCTCGGACCTGCTGGGCGCCTGGGCGCGCTGGATCACCCCGGAGTTCGAACCGCGCCGCTACGACACCTGGTTCTTCGTCGCCGCGCTCCCCGAGGGGCAGCGCACCCGGGACGTCTCCACCGAGGCCGACCGTACGGTGTGGATCGCCCCGGCGGAGGCCGCCCGCCGTTACGACGCGGGCGAGCTGCTGATGATGCCGCCCACCGTGACCACGCTACGGGCCCTCGCGCCGTACAGGACGGCCGCCGAGGCCCTGGAGGCGGCTGACGTGCAGGACATGACCCCGGTCCTCGCGCAGGCCCGGCTGGAGGGCGACGAGCTGGTACTGACCTGGCCGGGGCACGACGAGTTCACCAAACACGTGCCCACGGCGGGCCCGGGGGGTGGTGGAGCGTGAGCGACGCAGCCGCCCTGCCCGGACAGCCGCGCGGAACCGTGGTTTCCGGTCCCGCGACCGCCCGTACGGTCAACGTCCTGGCGCCCAACCCGTCCGCGATGACGCTCGACGGGACGAACACCTGGATCGTGGCCGAGCCCGACTCCGATCTCGCGGTCGTCATCGATCCCGGTCCGCTCGACGACGTACACCTGCGGGCCGTGATCGGGGCGGTGGAGCGGTCCGGGCGGCGCGTGGGCCTCACGCTGCTCACCCACGGGCACCCCGACCACGCGGAGGGCGCGGGCCGGTTCGCGGAGCTGACGGGGACGAAGGTACGGGCCCTGGACGCGGCGCTGCGGCTGGGCGACGAGGGCCTGGCCGCGGGTGACGTGATCACCACGGGCGGCCTGGAGCTGCGCGTGGTGCCGACGCCGGGGCACACCGCGGACTCGCTCTCGTTCCATCTGCCCGCCGACCGGGCGGTGCTGACGGGCGACACGATCCTGGGCCGCGGCACGACGGTGGTCGCGCACCCGGACGGGCGGCTCGGCGACTACCTGGACTCGCTGCGGCGGCTGCGGTCGCTGACGGTGGACGACGGGGTCCACACGGTGCTGCCGGGCCACGGGCCGGTGCTGGAGGACGCGCAGGGGGCGGTGGAGTTCTACCTGGCCCATCGCGCGCACCGGCTCGCCCAGGTGGAGACGGCGGTGGAGGCCGGGCACCGTACGCCGTCGGAGGTGGTGGCCAAGGTGTACGCCGAGGTGGACCGCTCCCTGTGGCCGGCCGCGGAGCTGTCGGTGCGGGCGCAGTTGGAGTACTTGACGGAGCACGGGCTGATCCAGGGCTGAGCCCGGGCCTCGGTTCCGCACACGCGAAGGGCCCCGCCGACCGGTACGTACTCCGGT
>NZ_JBHXJG010000473.1:0-1925 GCF_042723425.1 Streptomyces sp. NPDC058375
CGCGCCACCATCCGGCCCAACGTCCCCGTCGCCCCCGTCACCACAACCGTGCCATCACCCCACTCGATGACCTCACCAACACCAACACCAACACCGGCACCAACACCAGCACCAGCACCAGCACCAGCACCGGCACCGGCAGCAGGCATCAGACGCGGCGCCAACAACTGCCCACCCCGCACCGCAACCTGATCCAGCCCCGAACCCACCACATCCCGCACCACGTCCGGCACACCACCAGAACCGAACCCGGCAGCACCCGCCTCCAGATCCACCAGCACAATCCGACCCGGATACTCCGACTGCGCCGACCGCAACAACCCCCAGACCGACGCACCCGCCAGATCCACCACCCCCTCCCCCTCAACCACACCCAACGCACCCCGCGTCACCACAACCAGCCGACACCCCTCAAACCGCTCATCCGCCAGCCACCCCCGCACCCACTCCAACACCCCACCCACAACATCCCGCACCCCACCAGGCACACCCGCCCCAGCACCACCAGCACCAACCGGCACCTCAAAAACATGCGTACCCCCCACCCCAGGCACACCACCACCAACCAACACCAACTCCCCAACCACCCCAACAACCCCCGAAACCGCAACCCGCTCCCACCTCACGAAGAACTGGTTGTCGCCGCGTGTCCCGCTCGCCGCCGCCAGGGCCTCCTTCGACACCGGGCGCGTGGCCAGCGACTCGACAGTGGCGACCAGCGCACCGGTCTCGTCGACCGCCGTCAGCGAGACCTCCGACACGGCGGCGCCGGGAACCGGCAACGTGAGCCGGACGCGCAGCATGGGCGAAGCGGCGCCGTACACGTGCACACCACTCCAGGCGAACGGGAGCTGCGTCTGGTCGTCCTGCGTCGCGATGCCGGGCAGCAGCGCGTGCAGCGCCGCGTCCAGCAGGGCTGGGTGCACCACGTAGCGGGGCGCGTCCGCGCGGCAGCTGTCCGGAAGCGAGATCTCGGCGTACACCTCGCCGTCGCCCCGCCACACGCGGCGCATCCCCTGGAAGGCAGGGCCGTACGCGTAGCCCTGGTCGGCCAGGCGCTCGTAGACGTCGTCGAGCGGCACTTCGGTGGCGACTTCGGGCGGCCAGACCGTGAAGGCGTCGGCCCGGGTGGCATCGGCTCCGTCCTCCCGCATACCGAGGGTTCCCTCACCGTGCACCGTCCAGGCGCGGTTCACGTCGCCGTCCGCGTCGGCCGGACGGGAGAAGATGCCGATCTCGCGTCGGCCGGTGTCGTCGGGTGCGCCCACCCGGACGGACACCTGGATCCCGCCCTGTTCGGGCAGCACCATCGGTGCGACGAGGCGCAGCTCCTCGACACGGTCGCAGCCGACCTCGTCGGCGGCGCGGGCGGCGAGCTCAAGGAGCCCCGTGCCCGGTACGAGGACCGTGTCGAAGATGGTGTGGTCGGTGATCCAGGGGTGGGAGCGTGCGGAGAGGCGCCCGGTGAGGACGGTCTCGTCGGTGTTGGCCAGGGCGAGCGCGGCCCCGAGCATCGGGTGGCCGAGGTCCTCCAGCCCCAACGCGGCCGGGTCGCCGGGAGAGGCGGTCTCCTCCAGCCAGTAGCGCTGGCGCTGGAAGGCGTAGGTGGGCAGGGGGACGCGCCGGGCGCCGGGCAGGACTTCCTGCCAGCCGATGCGGACGCCGCGGGTGTGCAGCCGGCCAAGGAGCAGGGCCAGGGTGGTGAGTTCGTCCTGGTTGCGGCGCAGCGCAGGGGCCGCCACGCTCGGGCCGTCCTCCGTCCCGGACTCGATCATGGAGCAGAGGACGGCGTCCGGGCCGATCTCCACGAAGTCGGACACACCCTCCTTGCGCAGGGTGTTGACGGCGTCGTGGAAGCGGACGGTGCCACGCAGCTGACCGACCCAGTACTCCGGAGCGGTCAGCTCACCCGGAACGGCCACCTT
>NZ_JBHXJG010000474.1:0-1830 GCF_042723425.1 Streptomyces sp. NPDC058375
GCGCGGATATCCCCCGCCGAACATGTGGATCACTGCCGCGGGACGGGTAGGGTCCGTGGCACAAGCCGCTTCAACGGCAATACGGCCATCGGCAAGTTGGGGGATGATCCTGACTCTCTTGCGCAGGGCCATCGCATACCTGGAGGGAAACGCGTGGAAGCCAACACTCGTAGCACCGGGCGTCTACCAGCTGCCTTCCTGACGCCGGGTTCGTCCTCGTTCATGGACTTCCTGTCCGACCAGTCGCCCGAGATGCTCCCGGGCAACCGGAGCCTGCCGCCGCTCCAGGGGGCCATCGAGGCGCCGCACGGGACGACCATCGTCGCCGCCTCCTTCCCCGGTGGCGTGGTCCTGGCCGGCGACCGGCGCGCCACCATGGGCAACATGATCGCGCAGCGCGACATCGAGAAGGTCTTCCCGGCCGACGAATACTCCGCGGTGGGCATCGCGGGCACCGCCGGACTGGCCGTGGAGATGGTCAAGCTGTTCCAGCTGGAGCTGGAGCACTTTGAGAAGGTCGAGGGCGCCCAGCTCTCCCTGGAGGGCAAGGCCAACCGGCTCTCCACCATGATCCGCTCCAACCTCGCCATGGCCATGCAGGGCCTCGCCGTGGTTCCCCTCTTCGCCGGCTACGACATCGACCGCGAGAAGGGCCGCATCTTCTCCTACGACGTCACCGGCGGCCGCTCCGAGGAGAACGGCTACGCCGCCACCGGCTCCGGGTCGATCTTCGCCCGCGGCTCGATGAAGAAGCTCTACCGCGAGGACCTGACGGAGGAGCAGGCCCTCACCCTGGTCGTACAGGCGCTGTACGACGCGGCGGACGACGACTCGGCGACCGGCGGCCCGGACGTGGCCCGCCGCATCTACCCGATCGTCACCGTCATCACCGACGAAGGCTTCCGGAGGCTGAGCGACCAGGAGTCCTCCGAGATCGCGCGCTCCATCCTGGAACGCCGACTGGAGCAGCCCGACGGCCCGCGCGCCGCGCTGCTCTGATCCGGACCCCTGGCCTCCCCAGACGCACTCGTCACTGACAGAAAGGGACGGATAGCCGGTGTCGACGCCGTTCTATGTCTCACCCCAGCAGGCCATGGCCGACCGGGCGGAATACGCCCGCAAGGGCATCGCCCGTGGTCGCAGCCTCGTTGTGCTGCAGTATGCCGACGGCATTGTGTTCGTCGGCGAGAACCCGTCCCGCGCACTCCACAAGTTCAGCGAGATCTATGACCGGATCGGCTTCGCCGCCGCCGGCAAGTACAACGAGTACGAGAACCTCCGCATCGGCGGCGTGCGCTACGCCGATCTGCGCGGATACACCTACGACCGGGACGATGTGACGGCCCGTGGGCTGGCCAACGTCTACGCCCAGACGCTCGGCACCATCTTCTCCAGCGCGGCCGAGAAGCCGTACGAGGTGGAGCTGGTGGTCGCCGAGGTCGGCAGCGAGCCCGAGGGCGACCAGATCTACCGGCTGCCGCACGACGGTTCGATCGTGGACGAGCACGGCTCGGTCGCGGTCGGCGGCAACTCCGAACAGATCAGCGGCTTCCTCGACCAGCGGCACCGCGACGGCATGACCCTGGCCGAGACGCTCAAGCTGGCCGTCCAGGCCCTCTCCCGCGAGCCGGGCGGCGGCGAGCGGGAGATCCCCGCCGAGCGCCTGGAGGTCGCGGTCCTGGACCGCACCCGCCCTCAGCAGCGCAAGTTCAAGCGGATCGTCGGCCGTCAGCTGGCCCGGCTGCTGGACACGGACGCCGCGGGCAGCACGCCCACGGACGCCCCGTCCGACACCGAGGACAACGACGCCGACAGCACTCCCGACTCCAC
>NZ_JBHXJG010000475.1:0-1816 GCF_042723425.1 Streptomyces sp. NPDC058375
GAGGGGGAGGGGGAGGGGGGAGGGGGGAGGGTCGGAGCCTGAAAGTGGAGCGCGATCAGGTGGTGGGATGAGCCGCCGTCGGTCCCAGCTCCGTGCCCGGCAACGTGCGGCCTGCCGGGCCGCCGTCCGCCACACCACTCGCTGTGACCGGCGGGACGACCGTCCCGGCCCAGGAGAGCGCCGTCCATCCCGAGTTCGGCGAGCCCTCGACCGCCACCACACCCGTGTTGTCCAGGCTGTGTTCGGCGGCGAACTCGACCGTGACGTTCTGTGCCCGGGCGGCTGTCCATACGCGGATAGCGGCACCGTGACTGACGAACGCCACGGTCCCCGGCTCCTCGGCCCGCGCTGCTTCGGCCACCACCGCGTCGAAGCGGGCCAGCGCCTCCGTCCCGATCTCGCCCCCGGGCATCCGGCGGGTGGTGTCCCCGGCGGACCAGGCGAAGACGGTCGTCAGATACTGCCGGACCGCATCCTCGTCGGCCCGCATCTCCAGGTCACCGGCCGACAGTTCCCGGATCCCGTCACGGATCCGGACCTCGATGCCCCGCTTCGCGGCCAGGGGGGCGGCCGTGAGTTGCGTCCGCGTCAGCGTGGAGGCGTACAACGCGGCGATGTCCTCCCCGGCGAGCGCCCCGGGCAGGGCCGCCGCCTGCCGCAGCCCCAGATCGGTGAGCCCAGGGCCCGGCCGTGCGGTGTCCAGGAAGTGGCCGAGGTTGGACGGCGTCTGGCCGTGACGGATCAGCAGCAAACGCATAGAACGGGTCATGCTCCAGGCTCGGGCGCACAAACGGCGGCAGATAGATGCACAGCCCACCCTCTCATTCGGCCACCACCGAAGGACAGGACGACGGGATGACTGCCCGCCTTGCCGGAAGTAGCGGCGATATGCCCGGAGTTGGTGCGTCCGGTAACGCACAGGGCGACTGCGGCGCTCGCGGGCGATGGCAGTACTGTGCGCCCCACCGCCATTCGGGCGATGAGAAGTATCTGGAGGAAGAATCCATGACCATACCCAGGAGATCGTGGCGTGGCGCGGGAGCACTCGTGGCCGCTGCGGTCGTCGGTCTGACCGGAGGCGTCATCTCCGCCGGTCCGGCCGTTGCTCACACCCCCACCTGGGCCGTGACCTGCTCCGAGGTGACCGTTGACCTCACGAACTACACGAGCGACGTTCCCAACACGGTGACCGTCTCGGTGGACGGCAAGGACCTGCTCCCCACCGAGACGTTCGGCCGTGAGTTCCACAAGAAGCTGGCGCTTCCCGACCACGACAAGCCGGTGACCGTCCGACTGGTCGTCAAGGACGCCGACGGCGACGGCAAGCACTCCATCGACCAGACGAAGACGGCGGAGGTGTGCGAGGAGGAGGAGCCCACTCCGCCGCCGAGCGAGCCCGCCCCGTCGGAGACGCCGTCCACCGGGACGCCCGAGCCGAGCGCCACTCCCAGCGGCGAGCCCTCGGAGTCCGCGCCCGCCGCGCCCGCCCCGAGCCCGAGCTCGCCGGACCTGGCCGAGACCGGTTCGTCATCGACAACGCCGGTCATCGGCGGCGCCGCTGTCGCGGTGCTGCTGGCTGGTGGCGGCATCCTGTGGGCCGTCCGCAAGCGGCGTACCGCCCAGAACTGACGCTCCCGCGCTCAGCGGCCCGTGCCGGCAGGACGAGGCAGCGGACCTCATGAGCCGTAGGAACGCAGGAAGCGGCCGGAGCCGTCCGACCGGCGGTCGAGGCCGCACGAGCCGCGGTTGAGGCCGTACGAGCCGCGGTTGAGGCCGTACGAGCCGTGGTCAGGGGGGTGCCGCATCACCGTGGTGA
>NZ_JBHXJG010000476.1:0-1806 GCF_042723425.1 Streptomyces sp. NPDC058375
GTCGCGGTCCCGCCCTCCTCGCGTCATGCCGGGGACGTCACTGCGCCGGCCGGGCCGCCATCTCGAACCAGACGACCTTGCCCGTCGACAGCCGCGTCGCGCCCCACCGCCGGGCCAGCCGGTTGACCAGGAACAGCCCGCGGCCGCCCTCGTCCGTCTCGCGCGCCCGCCGCTGCCGGGGCAGCTGCGGGGAGTCGTCCCCGACCTCGCAGCGCAGGACGTCGGTCCGCAGCAGCCGCAGCGTCACCGGCCGCTCCGCATAGCGCACCGCGTTGGTGACGACCTCGCTGACCAGCAGCTCCACCTCGTCCGCCAGCTCGTCCAGACCCCAGCGGCTCAACGCCCGCCGGGCCAGCCTGCGGGCCCGGCCCGGGGCCGCGTCCTCCGGCTCCAGATACCAGTACGCCACATCGCTCGGCGCGATCCCGTCGAACCGGGCGGCCAGCAGCGCGATGTCGTCGTCCCGGTCGCCCGGGCCGAGCATGTCCAGCACGTCGTCGCAGAGCGCTTCCAGCGGCGGCGAGTGGTCGTCCCCGGTGAGCTGTGCGGTCGCCGCCAGGCGCTCCCGCAGCTGCTCGATACCCGTCCACACGTCCCGCAGCCGCGACTCCACCAGGCCGTCGGTGTACAGCAGGAGCGTCGCCCCGGCGGGTGCGTCCAACTCCACCGCCTCGAAGTCGACGCCGCCCACCCCGATCGGGGCGCCCGGCGGCACCACCAGCACCTCGGCCCGCCCGCCCAGGTGCAGCAGCACGGGCGGCGGGTGCCCGGCGTTGGCGATGGTGATCCGGTGCGCGACCGGGTCGTACACCGCGTACAGGCAGGTCGCCATCCGGTCGCTGCCGAGCCGCTGCGCCTGCTCGTCCAGGTGGTGCAGCACCTCCTGCGGCGGCAGATCCAGCTGCGCCAGGGTCTGCGCCGTCGTCCGGAGCTGGCCCATGATCGCCGCCGAGGTCATGGAATGGCCCATCACATCGCCGACGACCAGCGCGACCCGGCTGCCGGGCAGCGGGATCGCGTCGTACCAGTCGCCGCCGACCCGGGCCGTCTCCGCCGCCGGGAGATAGCGCGAGGCGAGCCGGACACCGGTGGGCTGGGGGAGCGAGTCGGGCAGCATCGTGCGCTGCAGCTCGTCGGCGATATAGGCCTCGCGCCCGTACAGCACGGCCTTGTCGATGCCGAGCGCGGTGTGCGTCGCCAGCTGCGCCGCGACCAGCAGGTCACTGGCCTCGAACGGGGTGCGCTCGGTGCCGCGCACGAAGACCGCCGCCCCGATGACCCGCCGCCGGCCGCGCAGCGGGGCCAGGATCGCCCGATGCCCGGTGGGCACGGACCGGCCGGGGCCGAGCAGCTCCGGCAGCGCGGCCCGGGCCGCCGCCGAGTCGCCGAAGACCGGCCGCACCCCGCGCAGCACCTCGGCCAGCGCACCGCCCGCCCGCACCTCGCACAGCTCGGCGGCCGGCGTCAGATCGGCCTGCGGGTCCAGGACCAGCGGCCGCAGCCGCTCGGTCTCGGAACCGGCCGCCTCGGCGCCCTCCTCGTCGCTGACGCGCAGCCGGTCGCTGCGCCGCAGCCGCAGCACGAACGGGCTCACCGGGCGCTCGTCGCCCACCGGCAGCGGGTCGCGGAGGTAGACCAGGATCGCGTCGGAGAACGTCGGCACGCTGGCCCGGCACAGCCCGAGGACGATCTCGTCGAGGTCTATGCCCCGGGCGATCCGCCGGGTCGCCGCGCCGACGAAGCGCAGCCGGTCGCCCTCGCGGCGGGTGGCCGCCTGCGCGTCGGCGACGGCGGCCGCTCCAGGAC
>NZ_JBHXJG010000477.1:0-1762 GCF_042723425.1 Streptomyces sp. NPDC058375
GGCCGCCGTCCACCGGTCGCGGCCGGGCCGCCGTCCCCCCGGGCCGTTGCCCCGCCGCCACCCGCATGGACCGCGCCCGGCCGCGCTCCCCGGCGGCCCGCCGCACGATGGGGGCATGAGGACTTCCCCCGCTCTGCGTGCCGCCGCCCTCGCCGCCACCGCCGCCGTGCTGCTGCCGCTGGCCGCCTGTTCGGACGGCGGCGGGGAGGGGGCCTCGACACCCACCGGGGCCTCGACCGCCTCGCCGACCGCCACCGCCGACGACCTGGCCTCGCAGAAGCTGGAGTGGTCCCCCTGTCCGCCCCCGAACACTGCCCAGGGCGGCGGCGAGTCACCGTCCCCGCTGCCCGGCGGTGTGGTGTGGGAGTGCTCCTTCATGGACGTACCGCTCGATTACGCGGAGCCGGACGGCCGCACGATCGAACTGGCGCTGGTACGGGGCAAGGCCAAGGACCAGCAGCGGCGGATCGGGTCGCTGGTGTTCAACTTCGGCGGGCCCGGCGCGTCCGGCGTCGCGACGCTGCCCGCGTTCGGCACCGAGTACGACAAGCTCCGTACCCGCTACGACCTGGTCAGCTTCGACCCGCGCGGGGTCGGCCGCAGCGAGGGTGTCCAGTGCGCGGACGACGCCCAGTTGGACGCCTTCTACCAGGAGGACTCCACCCCGGACGACCCGGCCGAGGAGAAGCAGTTCGCGCAGGGGCAGAAGGACTTCATCGCGGACTGCGAGGAGAACTCCGGCCCCGAACTCCCCTTCGTGGGCACGACGAACGCGGCCCGCGACATGGACCTGATGCGCACGGTGCTGGGCGACGACGAACTGCACTACTTCGGCATCTCGTACGGCACCGAGCTGGGCGGCGTGTACGCCCACCTCTTCCCGGACAAGGTCGGCCGGGCGGTCTTCGACGCGGTGGTCGACCCCACGAAGGACGCCGAGCAGTCCTCCATCGGGCAGGCCGAGGGGTTCCAGCTCGCCCTGGACAACTTCACGAAGGACTGCGCGGAGCGCGACGACTGCGCGCTGCCCGGGGCCACCCAGCAGGAGGTCGAGCAGTTCATCGCCGATCTGCTGTCCGAGCTGGAGGAGGAGCCCATCGACGGGCTCGGCGACCGGACGCTGACCCAGACGCTGGCCACCACCGGCATCGCGTCCGCTCTCTACTCCGAGGAGACCTGGCCGCTGCTGGAACAGGGCCTGGACGAGGCGGACGGCGGGAACGGCGGACTGCTGCTCGCCCTGGCCGACTCGCTCAACGGCCGCTCGGAGGACGGGCGGTACGACAACTCCAACGCCGCCAACATCGCCATCAACTGCGCCGACAGCAAGCAGCGGTTCTCCCTGGCGCAGACGAAGGCGGCCCTGCCCGCCTTCCGCAAGGCGTCCCCGCTGTTCGGGGACTACCTGGGCTGGGGGCTGATGAGCTGCACCGGCTGGCCGGTCGCGGGCGCCTGGGAGACCCCGGACGTCAGCGCCCCCGGGGCCGCGCCGATCCTCGTCATCGGCAACACCGGCGACCCGGCCACCCCGTACGCGGGCGCGAAGGCGATGGTGGAGAAGCTGGGCAAGGGCGTCGGCGTCGAGCTCACCTACAAGGGCGAGGGGCACGGCGCGTACAACAGCAAGGACGCGTGCGTGCAACGGGCGGTCGACGGCTATCTGTTGAACGGTACGGTGCCGAAGTCCGGCACGGTCTGCGACTGACCGCAGCGGCCCGGCTCGGAAAACTGGAAAAGGGGCCCGGTCCGCGCGTGGCGGACC
>NZ_JBHXJG010000478.1:0-1730 GCF_042723425.1 Streptomyces sp. NPDC058375
GCCCGGCGGCGGCCACGGCCGCGCGTGGCGGCCGCCTCGGCCTCGGCGGGGCTGCTGTAGAACTCGTCGTCCTCCCGGACCGCGGGCTCCACCGCCACCGGGGCTGCGACCTCGGCGGCCAGCTCGGCCTCGGTCTCGGCGGGCTCGGCCGCCTGCTCGTCGTGGTCGTGGCCGTGCTCGTGCTCCTGGCCCGCGCCGCCTCGGCCGCGCTTCTTGGACTTCTTGCCGCCCCCACCGCCGCCGCCGACGGACGTCGGCTGCTCCATGTGGACGATGACGCCGCGCCCGTTGCAGTGGACGCAGGTCTCGGAGAAGGACTCCAGCAGCCCCTGGCCCACCCGCTTGCGGGTCATCTGAACCAGGCCCAGTGAGGTGACCTCGGCGACCTGGTGCTTGGTGCGGTCGCGGCCCAGGCACTCCAGGAGCCGCCGCAGGACCAGGTCCCGGTTGGACTCCAGCACCATGTCGATGAAGTCGACGACGACGATGCCGCCGAGGTCGCGCAGCCGCAGCTGACGCACGATCTCCTCGGCCGCCTCCAGGTTGTTCCTGGTGACGGTCTCCTCCAGGTTGCCGCCCTGGCCGGTGAACTTGCCGGTGTTGACGTCGACGACGATCATCGCCTCGGTCTTGTCGATCACCAGCGAACCGCCGCTGGGCAGGTAGACCTTGCGGTCCAGCGCCTTCATCAACTGCTCGTCGATGCGGTACGTCGCGAAGACGTCGACCTCGGAGGTCCAGCGCGAGAGCCGTTCCGTCAGGTCGGGCGCGACGTGCGAGACGTATCCGTGGATGGTCTCCCACGCGTCGTCGCCGCTGACGATGACCTTGGAGAAGTCCTCGTTGAAGATGTCGCGGACGACCCGGACGGTCATGTCCGGCTCGCCGTAGAGCAGCGTCGGCGCGTTGGAGCCGCTGGTGCCCTTCGCCTTCCTCTGGATCTCTTCCCACTGACCCTGGAGCCGCTCGACGTCACGGCGCAGCTCGTCCTCGCTCGCGCCCTCGGCGGCGGTGCGCACGATGACGCCCGCGTCCTCGGGGACGATCTTCTTGAGGATCGTCTTGAGGCGGGAGCGCTCGGTGTCGGGCAGCTTGCGGCTGATCCCGGTCATCGAGCCCTCGGGGACGTACACCAGGTAGCGGCCGGGCAGCGAGACCTGGCTGGTCAGACGCGCGCCCTTGTGGCCGATCGGGTCCTTGGTCACCTGGACCAGGACCGACTGGCCGGACTTGAGCGCGGTCTCGATGCGGCGCGGCCCGTGGGCCATGCCGAGCGCCTCGAAGTTGACCTCACCGGCGTACAGGACGGCGTTGCGGCCCTTGCCGATGTCGACGAAGGCGGCCTCCATGGACGGCAGGACGTTCTGGACCTTGCCCAGGTAGACGTTGCCGACGTAGCTGGTGGCCTGCTCCTTGTTGACGTAGTGCTCGACGAGCACGTTGTCCTCGAGGACGCCGATCTGGGTGCGCTCGCCGCTCTGGCGGACGACCATCACGCGCTCGACGGCCTCGCGGCGCGCCAGGAACTCCGCCTCGGTGATGATCGGGACGCGGCGACGGCCCTGCTCGCGGCCCTCGCGGCGGCGCTGCTTCTTCGCCTCCATGCGGGTCGAGCCCTTGATGGACTGGACCTCGTCGAAGCCAGTACCCGGCTCGCGCTCCTCCTTCTTGCGGGGCTCGCGGACCTTGACGACCGTACGCTCCGGGTCGTCGGCGGTGCCGTGCTCGGC
>NZ_JBHXJG010000479.1:0-1670 GCF_042723425.1 Streptomyces sp. NPDC058375
GGGCCGGGGGCCCGCCGCCCCTTCACCGTTCTCGCAGCCCGTACACCCGGCGCGCGTTGCCCGACCCGATCATCGTGGCGACCCTGGCCGCGTCCCGGCGGGTCCACGCGCCGTCCTCCACCCAGGCGCCCAGCACCCGCCCGAGCGCCTCGCGGAACTGCCGCGCGCCCACCAGGTGCAGTTCCGGCAGCCCCTGCGCCCCGCTGGAGAACAGCAGCTTGCCGAACGGTGCCAGCTCCATGATCTCCGCGAGCACGGCCGCCGCCCGCGCCCCCGTCCGCGCCGGTACGGTCCCGAGGTCCGCGTAGACGTGCGGGTGCCGGCCGGCCAGCGCGGCGGTCTGGCGGTGGTGCGGGTAGCCGTGCAGGAGGACGAGGTCGCAGCCGTGCCCCTCGGTCGCGGCGACGAAGTCGGCCAGGCGGGCCGGGCCCGCGGTGCCCAGGCGCAGTTGCAGCGGCAGCCCGCAGGCCACCGCGGACCAGCGCAGATGGTCCAGCAGCTCCGGTTCGAGGGGCGCCCCGCCGCCGCCCCGGCCCACCGTGCCCCGGCGGGCGGCCCGGCGTTCCGTCTCGCGCCGGGCCAGCCAGCGCCCGGCGGCCGCCCGCACCCGGACCGGCCCCGGCGGCTCGGGGGCGGCGTACGGGGCGTCGGCGCCGACGGAGGTGAACGCGACGGCGGAGGACGCGGCGGTGTGCACGGCCTCGCCGAGGTTGACCAGGAAGGTGTCGATGGTGCCCGAGGTGTCGGCGACCTGTTCGGCGAGGACCTCCAGCCGGACGATCTCCCGGGCCTCGGAGCCGGCCGCCGAGGCCAGCTCGGCCGGTCCCGTGAGGTCGCCGGGGAGGCCGGTGTCGACGAGGTGGGCGGAGACCCCGGTGGCGCGCAGCAGGCGGCGGGAGGTCTCGGCGACGCCCAGTTCGCGCCGCCTGGCCAGATAGTGGGCGGGCGGGCAGTGCGCTTCGAGGCCGAGCAGGGGCGGGCACCAGCGGCGCACGGCGAAGCCGGTCTGGGTGTCGAAGAAGGTGGTGCCGGGGGCGGCCGGGGCGGGGGTGGCACCGAGCCGGGCCTCGAAGGTGCCGAGGCCCAGCTCGGTGCGGAGCACGCCGTGGCAGTTCTGGTCGACCAGGTCGGCCACGGGCACGGTGTCGGTCATCCGGGGCTCCCTGGGACGGCGTGCGTGTGCACGGCCTAACGGGTGAGCCCCCGGGCGGGACACCGTCCGGGCGGAAGCCTCAGCGGTCGTTGGAGGGGCCGCCGACCTGGATCCCGGCCATCCGGGACCACTCGTACGGGCCGGTGCGGACCTTGAGCGCGAACTCGCCGTCGAACTCGTCGTGCATCGTGATGCCGGACTTCACGGCCGCGCTCTCGGCCACCGCGTAGGTCGGGGCCACGAGGTCGCCCCACGCGCCGTCCTCGCCGACCAGGACGATGCGGGCGCCCGCCTGGCCGATATAGGCGAGCTGTCCCTCCGCGCCGCCGTGCTCCTTGGCGAAGGCGCCGATCTCGCGGGCGAGCTTCGCCGCCCTGCGCTCGGCACGCGCCGCCTTCCTGGCGTCCGTCCGTGAGGTCTGCTCGGTGTCCGCTGCGTCTGCTGCCGTCTCTGCCATGAACAGGATGCTACCGACGGGTAGACGAACTGGCGACGGGCGGGTCGCGTGGCCTGGGCC
>NZ_JBHXJG010000480.1:0-1660 GCF_042723425.1 Streptomyces sp. NPDC058375
GCCTCCCGCAGTAGACCACGGGCCGCCGTCCTGGGCGCGCCCGGTGCGGCGGGGCAGGCCGTCAGAAGGGGAACTGCGAGCGGCCGTGCTGGATGGAGATCCACTTCTGGGTGGTGAACGCCTCGATCATCGAGTCGCCGTTCAGCCGGCCGAGACCGGAGCTCTTCTCGCCGCCGAAGGGGACGATCGGCTCGTCGTGGACGGTGCCGTCGTTGATGTGGATCATGCCGGTGTGGATGCGCTGCCCGACCCGGACGCCGCGCTCGATGTTGCCGGTGTGGACGGCGCCGCTGAGGCCGTACGGGGTGTCGTTGGCGATGCGGACGGCCTCGTCCTCGCCGTCGAAGGGGATCAGCAGGGCGACGGGCCCGAAGATCTCCTGCTGCAGGACGGGCGAGTCGGCGGCGAGGCCGGTGAGCACGGAGGGGCTGACGAGGTTGCCGTCGGCACGGCCGTGCAGGAGGGCCGTCGCGCCGGCCGCCACGGTCTGGTCGACGAGCTTGGAGACGGACTCGGCCTGCGAGGAGTTGATCAGCGGGCCGATCTGGGTGGCCGGGTCGGCGGGGTCGCCGACGGTGAGCGAGGCGACCTTGGCGACGAACTTCTCGGTGAACTCCGCCTCGACGGCGCGGTCGACCAGGATGCGGTTGGCGGCCATGCAGACCTGGCCCTGGTGGACGTACCGGCTGAAGACCGCCGCGTCGACGGCGTAGTCCACATCGGCGTCGTCGAGCACGATCAGGGCGCTGTTGCCGCCGAGTTCGAGGACGGCCTGCTTGAGGTTCTGGGCGCAGACGGTGGCGACGTGGCGGCCGACCTTGTCCGAGCCGGTGAAGGAGATGACCTGCGGCACGGGGTGTTCCAGCAGGGTGTCGCCGATCTCCGCGATGTCGGTGATCACGACGTTCAACAGCCCGGCGGGCAGCCCGGCGTCCTCGAAGATCCTGGCGAGCAGGGTGCCGCCGCAGATCGGGGTGTTCTGGTGCGGCTTGAGGACGACGGCGTTGCCGAGGGCCAGCGCGGGCGCGACGGACTTGAGGGAGAGCAGGAAGGGGAAGTTGAACGGGCTGATCACGCCGACGACCCCGACCGGCACGCGGTAGACGCGGTTCTCCTTGCCCTCGGTCGGCGAGGGGAGGATCTGTCCGGCGGGGCGCAGGGCCAGCTGGATCGCCTCGCGGAGGAACTCCTTGGCCAGGTGCAGTTCGAATCCGGCCTTCAGCCGGGTGCCGCCGAGCTCGGCGACGATCGCCTCGGCGATCTCCGGCTCGCGCTCCTCGACGAGGTGCAGCGCCTTCTCCAGGACGGCCCGCCTGCTGTACGGGTTGGTGTCCGCCCACGCCTGCTGGGCGCGCTCGGCGGCGCGGTAGGCCTGGTCGACCTCGTCGGCGGTGGCGACCGGGATCGAGGCGAGCTTCTCCCCGTCGAACGGGTTGAAGTCGATGATGTCCCAGGACCCCTTCCCCGGCCTCCACTCGCCGTCGATGTACTGGTGGGCCAGGTCAGTGAAGAAGGACATGAGATCCCTTACCGCAGAGAGGCAGGCAGCTGAGTGCGCTTCATATTACTTATATTTCAACAGAGTTGAAGCGCGCTCCCGGCAACCTCCGCAGCCCCGGAAACGCCCCCGCCCCCTCCGGCGCGAAGCAGTGGAGGGGGC
>NZ_JBHXJG010000481.1:0-1620 GCF_042723425.1 Streptomyces sp. NPDC058375
CTTCGACTATCCCTCCGTCAGCGCTCTGGCCGGGTTCCTGGACACTCAGCTCACCGACCAGCACACACCCCCACCCCACACCCTGCTCACCACCCAGGACAGCGGTCCGGTACCCCCGCTCCTCCAGCGGCTGGCCGGACTTCCCGAGAACGAGCGCAGGCGCGACCTCGTGGACCTGGTGCAGGACGAGGTGGCCGACATCCTGGGCCACGAGGACTCGCGGGAGATCGATGTGGACCGCGCCCTTCAGGAGATGGGCTTCGACTCCCTGAGCGCGGTGGACCTGCGGAACCGGCTGAACAAGATGTGCGGGATGCGGTTCGCGAACACGGTCGTCTTCGACTACCCGTCGATCGGCGCGCTGGCAGGGTTCCTCGATGGTCAACTGGCCGATCAGATCGTCCAGATGACCCGGATCGATCAGGTCGACCGGTCCGCACGGAGCGGGTCCACGCCGGAGGCCGTGTTCTCGCGGCTGGGCGAGCTGGAGGAGCGCATCCGGGGCGTCAAGGGAGACGCCGCGCTGCGACGGCGTATCACCGTACAGCTGCAGCGGCTGCTCGAGCTGACCGGGGCCGGGCTGGACGAGGACCTCGATTCCGCGAGCGACGAAGAGCTCTTCGCCCTGGTCGACAGGGCCGAATAGCCACCCACCGGCGGGCGGCCGGCCCACGCCCCTCCCGCTTCATCTCACACATGAACTTCGAAGGGTTGAATTCTGATGGCGGACGAGAACGAACTCCGGGAGTACCTCAAGCGCGCGATAGCGGATGCGCGGGACGCGCGTGTCCGGCTCCGTGAGGTCGAGGAGAAGGCCCGGGAGCCGATCGCGATCGTGGGGATGGCCTGCCGCTATCCGGGCGGCGTGACCGATCCCGAGAGCCTGTGGAAACTGGTCACCGACGGCGTCGACGCCGTCTCACCGTTCCCCAAGGACCGCGGCTGGCGCGAGGACCTGTACGACCCTGATCCCGACAGCGTGGGCAAGTCGTACGTGCAAGAGGGCGGTTTCCTCGACGACGTGAGCGGCTTCGACCCCTCCTTCTTCGGGATGTCCCCGCGCGAGGCCACGGTCGCGGACCCGCAGCAGCGGTTGCTGCTCGAGACCACCTGGGAGGCGATGGAGAGCGCGGGGGTGGTGCCGGCCACGCTGCGCGGAAGCCGCACGGGCGTGTTCGTCGGCCAGATGTACCACGACTACGGAGCGCGCCCCAACCTCCCCAAGGAGGGCTACGAAGGCAACCTCACCAGCAACAGCATGGGCAGCATCGCCGCGGGACGACTGGCGTACACGTTCGGCTTCGAAGGGCCGACCGTCTCCGTGGACACGGCGTGCTCCTCGTCGCTGGTCGCGATGCACATGGGGGCCACGGCGCTGCGTCGGGGCGAGTGCGACCTGGCCTTCGCGGGTGGTGTCACGGTGCTGTCGACCGCCGTGTCGTTCGTGGAGTTCTCGCGGCAGCGGGGTCTGGCCGCGGACGGCCGGTGCAAGGCGTTCGCGGCGGCTGCGGACGGCACCGGCTGGGCCGAGGGTGCGGGGGTGTTGCTGTTGGAGCGGTTGTCGGACGCCCGTCGTCTGGGCCATGAGGTTCTCGCGGTGTTGAGGGGTTCGGCGATCAA
>NZ_JBHXJG010000482.1:0-1603 GCF_042723425.1 Streptomyces sp. NPDC058375
AATTGAGAAATTGAGTAGTGGGCCGCGCTGATCGCGGCCCATCGATGATGATGCAAAGAGGAACGGACTTCATGAACGACCAGATTCACTCCGACGGTTCGGGCCACGAGCACGGAGCACTCGGCGATGCCGAGTTCGCGGAGTTCATGGAGCTCGCCGCGCAGGAAGGCTTCGACCCCGAGGAGGTCGAGGGCGCCCTCGACGAGGCCGGTCACGGCCCGCTCCCCGTGCTCGCCGTCGTCGGCCGCCCCAATGTCGGCAAGTCGACCCTGGTGAACCGGATCATCGGCCGCCGCGAGGCCGTCGTGCAGGACAAGCCCGGTGTCACCCGCGACCGCGTCAGCTACGAGGCCGAATGGGCCGGCCGCCGCTTCAAGGTCGTCGACACCGGCGGCTGGGAGCAGGACGTGCTGGGCCTCGACGCCTCCGTCGCCGCCCAGGCCGAGTACGCCATCGAGACGGCCGACGCCGTCGTCTTCGTCGTCGACTCCACCGTCGGCGCCACCGACACCGACGAGGCCGTCGTCAAGCTGCTGCGCCGGGCCGGCAAGCCCGTCGTCCTCTGCGCCAACAAGGTCGACGGCCAGAGCGGCGAGGCCGACGCCACCGCCCTGTGGTCCCTCGGCCTCGGCGAGCCCTACCCGGTCTCCTCGCTCCACGGCCGCGGCACCGGCGACATGCTGGACGCCGTCCTGGAGGCCCTGCCGGACGCCCCGGCGCAGAAGTTCGGCACCGCGCTCGGCGGCCCCCGCCGCATCGCCCTGATCGGCCGCCCGAACGTCGGCAAGTCCTCCCTGCTGAACAAGGTCGCGGGCGAGGACCGGGTCGTCGTCAACGAGCTGGCGGGCACCACCCGTGACCCCGTCGACGAGCTGATCAACCTCGGCGGCATCACCTGGAAGTTCATCGACACGGCGGGTATCCGCCGCCGCGTCCACCTCCAGGAAGGCGCGGACTACTACGCCTCGCTGCGTACGGCCGCCGCCGTGGAGAAGGCCGAGGTCGCCGTCGTCCTGATCGACTCCAGCGAGTCCATCAGCGTCCAGGACCAGCGCATCATCACCATGGCCGTGGAGGCCGGGCGCGCCCTCGTCGTCGCCTTCAACAAGTGGGACACCCTCGACGAGGAGCGCCGCTACTACCTGGAGCGCGAGATCGAGACGGAGCTCGCGCAGATCTCCTGGGCCCCGCGCGTCAACGTCTCGGCCGTCACCGGCCGGCACATGGAGAAGCTGGTCCCGGCGATCGAGACCGCGATCGAGGGCTGGGAGACCCGCGTCCCCACCGGCCGGCTCAACGCCTTCCTCGGTGAGATCGTCGCCTCCCACCCGCACCCGATCCGCGGCGGCAAGCAGCCGCGCATCCTCTTCGGCACCCAGGCGGGCACCAAGCCCCCGCGCTTCGTGCTCTTCGCCTCCGGCTTCCTGGAGCACGGCTACCGCCGCTTCGTCGAGCGCCGGCTGCGCGAGGAGTTCGGCTTCGAGGGCACCCCGATCCACATCTCCGTCCGGGTCCGCGAGAAGCGCGGCCGCAACAAGTAGCACCGGCGCGCGCGCACGACGAAGCCCCGGGCCGCTCGCCTCTGGCGCGAGCGGTCCGGGGC
>NZ_JBHXJG010000483.1:0-1573 GCF_042723425.1 Streptomyces sp. NPDC058375
TCCTCTCCGTGCGGCGGGCCGTTCGCGTGTCAGCTGATGAGGAGGGCGCCGGTGTCCAGGACCAGCCCGAACGGCTCGGGCAGGGTCAGCTCCCGCCCGTACTCGACCGTCTCCAGCACCCGGTACGTTACCGGGTCCAGCATGCCGAACGGGACCGGCGGAAATCCACCGGTCCCGTTCACCCGTACGAGGAAACCGCAGGTCAGGCGATACGTTCCCGCACCACCGGCAGCGGTGCGAACGAGGTGCCCGCCGGGGCGATGTCGTACGCCTCGGGCAGCGCCTTCAGCGCGTAGTCGAACTTCTCCGGGGTGTCCGTGTGCAGCGTCATCAGCGGCTGGCCCTCGGTGACCGTGTCGCCGGGCTTGGCGTGGAGCTCGACTCCCGCGCCCGCCTGCACCGGGTCCTCCTTGCGGGCGCGGCCCGCGCCGAGGCGCCAGGCGGCGACGCCGACGTCGTAGGCGTCCAGGCGGGTCAGGACGCCGGAGGAGCGCGCGGTCACCACGTGCTGCTCGCGGGCGACCGGGAGGGTGGCGTCCGGGTCGCCGCCCTGGGCGGAGATCATGCGGCGCCAGACGTCCATCGCGGAGCCGTCGGCCAGCGCCTTCTCGGGGTCGGCGTCCTTGAGGCCCGCCGCGTCCAGCATCTCGCGGGCGAGGGCCAGGGTGAGGTCGATGACGTCCTGCGGGCCGCCGCCTGCCAGGACCTCGACGGACTCCCGCACCTCCAGGGCGTTGCCCGCGGTGAGGCCGAGCGGGGTCGACATGTCGGTGAGCAGGGCGACCGTGCGCACGCCGCTGTCGGTGCCGAGCGCGACCATGGTGGAGGCCAGTTCGCGGGCGTCCTCGATGGTCTTCATGAAGGCGCCGGAGCCGACCTTGACGTCCAGGACGAGCGCGCCGGTGCCCTCGGCGATCTTCTTGGACATGATCGAGCTGGCGATCAGCGGGATCGCCTCGACGGTGCCGGTGACGTCGCGCAGCGCGTACAGCTTCTTGTCGGCGGGGGCCAGCCCGTCACCGGCGGCGCAGATGACCGCGCCGGTGGTGTCGAGGACGCTCAGCATCTCGGCGTTGGAGATGTGGGCCCGCCAGCCGGGGATGGACTCCAGCTTGTCCAGGGTGCCGCCGGTGTGGCCGAGGCCCCGGCCGCTGAGCTGCGGCACGGCCGCGCCGCACGCGGCGACCAGCGGGGCGAGCGGCAGGGTGATCTTGTCGCCGACGCCGCCGGTGGAGTGCTTGTCGGTGGTGGGGCGGGAGAGCGCGTCGAAGTTCATCCGCTCGCCGGACGCGATCATCGCGGCGGTCCAGCGCGCGATCTCGGTGCGGTTCATCCCGTTGAGCAGGATCGCCATGGCGAGGGCGGACATCTGCTCGTCGGCGACCTCGCCGCGGGTGTAGGCGTCGATGACCCAGTCGATCTGCTCGGGGGTCAGCTCGCCTCGGTCCCGCTTGGTGCGGATGACGGAGATGGCGTCCATGGGAATCCTTCCGGCCGGGTGCGTACGCGAGGGTCCTCGATGACCCTGATGCCGCTCCTGCTCGTCCTGGCCCATCACACCGCCCGGCTGCCC
>NZ_JBHXJG010000484.1:0-1557 GCF_042723425.1 Streptomyces sp. NPDC058375
TGCTGTCTCGGTGTACGGGGCGGCGTGCGGGCGCGCCCGCCGCTGCTGTCAGCGGCGGCCGTCGTGCAGCCGCCCGCTGCGCTCCCGGCCCCGGCGCAGATCGGCGCGGATGAGGCGGCTCACCGGGTCGAGGAGCCGGCGGGCCAGCTCCTCGATCTCCGTACCGCTCAGCCGGTTCGCCGGAGTCGCGTCGGGGGTGTCGCCGGCCCCGGCCCCCGGTCCCGTCCGCTGCACGGCGGGCTTCGCCGGGGCGGCCTGCACGGGCACCCCGGTGATCCCGGCGTCCGCCGCAGCCCGCTGGACCGCCTGCACCCGGCTCTCCGGACGGCCCGCTCCGGCGCTCTGCGCGGGCGTGCGGGGCGGCACCCGTACGGCGGGAGGCGGCGGCCCGCCGGGAGCGGCACCGCCCACAGGGGACGGCGGACCGGCGGCGTCGGGCACGACGGGCAGCGCCAGCCGCTGTACGGGTACGGGCACGGCGTCCGCCGTCCGGGCGGCGGCGGGCGGATGCGGCCGGACCACGGGAACGGGGCGCCGGGCGGCGGCGATCCGAGCGGCGGCCGCGGGGCCCGGGGCGGCCGAGGGGGCCTCCTCCGGCCGGGCGGGCGGCAGGGCTTGGGGGAGCGGTGCGGAGGGCACGGCGGGTGCGGCCGGGGTGGTGACGGCGCGTTGCACGGTGGGGGCAGGGGTGCGGGCCGGCGCGGGGGGCTGCTCGGAGGCCTTGGGCCGGACGGGCTGTTGACGGTGCGTGCCGGGGAGCCCGGGGGCGGGCGCGGGGGTGGGCGTTGTAGCGCGTCCGGGTCGTCGGACGAGTCGCTGGAGTACGCCGCCGGTGGACGGTCCGGCTCCGGCGGACGGGGATGCGGAGGCGGAAGCAGATGCCGCGGCGGCCTGTGGGGCGCGGCCCGGTCCGCGCCCGACGCCCGGAGGGGTGGCGGAGGAGCCGCCCCGGGGGGCGGGACGTGCGGCAGCCGCCGCGCGCTGGACCACCGGGCCCGCCGTCGTACCGGCGGAGGACGCCGACAGCCCGGCACCGGAGGCCGGCCCGCTCCCGGTCCGCCCGGCCTCCGCGTCCGGCTGCCGTACGTCGCGCCGCCAGGTCGCGGCCACGACCGGGCGCGCGGTGCCGCCGCCCGCCGTCGTCGCCGCAGGGGCCGAAAACCCCTCGGCGGAACCGGTGTTCACCGTCAGGGCACGGCTCGGGAGCAGGGTCCGTGAGCGCTGGACCGCGAGCGGCGGGGCCAAAACGCCGGGGCCGGAGCCGTGCACCGTCGTACGGGGCCGGTCGATCGGCCGGATGCGTACCGGGGGCGGGGGAGCGGCGGAGGCCCGCCCCGTACGCGTACCGGAGGCGCTGCCGGGAGCCGCCGCACGCTGGACGGGTGTGGCTCCGGGCGAGGGCGTTGGCGCGGAGGCGGGTGGTGCGGTGGCCGACCGTACCGGCAGGGCGGAGGGCTCGTCCGGCAGCGCCGGTGCGGGGGACGGGGCGACGGGGCCGGTCGCCGGTCCCTGTTCCTGGCCGGGGGCGGTTGCGGGGCCCCGGCCGGGGGCCCGGCC
>NZ_JBHXJG010000485.1:0-1556 GCF_042723425.1 Streptomyces sp. NPDC058375
GGCCGCGCCCGTGGGAGGGGCCTTGAGCGGGGAGGTGTGCGTGGTCATCGTCAGCCGGCTTCGGTGAAGGCCGCGTCCATCTTCTTCGCCGCGTCGTCCGAGGCCTCCGCCACGTCCTTACGGCCGGCGACGATCTCCTGGAACATCGTCGGCAGGATCAGCGAGGCGTCGATCTGGCCCCAGGCCGGCGAGGCGGGGACGAACTTGGCACCCGCGCCGAGGGTCTCGACGAACGGGGCGACGAAGGGCTCCTTCTTCGCGGCGTTGTCCAGGACGTCGGTGTAGGTGGGCAGGAAGCCCATCGCGTCGAACATCTCGGCCTGGGTCTTCTTGCCGGACAGCGACTTCATCAGGTCGACGGCGAGGGTGCGGTGCGAACTGCTCTTGAGGACGCCGAGGTTGTTGCCGCCCGCGAAGGCCGGGGCGATGGAGTTCTCCGCGACGCCGGGCAGGGGCACGACGGCGTACTTGCCCTTGACCGCGCCCGCCTCGACGGCCGCGTGGCTGAAGTCGCCGCCGATGGCCATGGCGGCCTTGCCGGAGGCGAAGGCGGTCACGGTGGCGTTGCCGCCCATGGAGGCGCACTTGGCGGCCGGACAGTTGTCGTCGCCGAAGAGGGAGGTGTAGGCCTCGATGCCCTTGCGGGACTTCTCGCTGTTGATGCCGGACGTGTACGTCCCGCCGCTCTCGCCCGCGAGTTCGCCGCCGTTGGCCCAGATGAAGGGCATCGCGCCGTAGGTGTACGCGCCGCCGACCGCGAGGCCGTAGAGCTCGGGCTTCGCCTTGCGGATCTTCTTGGCGGTGGAGATCAACTCGGCCTGGGACTTGGGGGGATCGATGCCGAGGTCCTTGAAGACGTCGGTGCGGTAGTAGAGGGCGCGGACGCCGACGAAGAAGGGCGCGCCGTAGACCTTGCCGTCCACGGTGACGGACTGCTTGGCGATCGGGTCGGTGTCCTTGGCCTCGTCCCAGGCACCGAATTCCTCGGTCACATCGGCGAGTCCGCCGTCCTTGACGTATCCGGCGGTGTCGCTGTTGCCGTACTCGATGAGGTCGGGGGCGCTCTTGGGGTCGTTGAACGCGGCCTTGATGCGCTGCGCGCGGGTGTCGACGGGTATGTACTCGATCTCGACCTTCGCACCCTTGTGGGTCTTCTCGAAGTCGGCGACGGCCGCGTCGACGACCTTCTCCTTGGGCTTGTTGCCGACCTCCTGGAAGAGCCAGACCCGGAGCGTTCCGCTCTTGTCGTCACTCTTCGCACTGGTGTCGGAGGTCTGCGGTGCGCAGGCGGTGGCGGTGAGGCCGGCCAGCACAAGCGCCGCGACTGGGGCGGCAATTCGGGCAGAAAGCTTCATCCGGAACCCCTACCGGTCAAGCGTTGCACCACGTGCAACGTGCGTTTCGTTCTGCACAACTGGCAGGAGAGTAGATCCGCGTACCGGCGACGACAAGTGGTCTCGACCACTCTGTGACCAGGGGATGCAGCCCGTGCAACGCGACCGCCCGGTCACCGAAGGTGACCGGACATGCGGAAGGCCCCCCGGGGCGCGCGGTGT
>NZ_JBHXJG010000486.1:0-1542 GCF_042723425.1 Streptomyces sp. NPDC058375
CCGCGGAGCAGACTTCGCGGCGGCCGAGGACGCCGTGCAGGACGCCCTGGTCGAGGCGGTCCGCGTCTGGCCGGACGACCCGCCGCGGGATCCGAAGGGCTGGCTGGTCACCGTGGCCTGGCGGCGGTTCCTCGACGCGGCCCGGGCGGAGAGTGCCCGGCGGCGGCGGGAGGACCTTTTCGACGAGGAACCCGGGCCCGGGCCCGCCCCCTCGGTGGACGACACGCTTCAGCTCTACTTCCTGTGCGCCCACCCCTCGCTGACGCCGTCGTCCGCCGTCGCGCTCACGCTGCGCGCCGTCGGCGGGCTCACGACCCGGCAGATCGCGCAGGCCTGTCTGGTGCCCGAGGCGACCATGGCGCAGCGCATCAGCCGGGCGAAGCGCACCGTCTCCGGTGTGAGGTTCGATCAGCCCGGCGATGTCGCCACCGTGCTGCGCGTGCTGTATCTGGTCTTCAACGAGGGCTATTCCGGTGATGTCGACCTCGCCGCCGAGGCGATCCGGCTCACCCGGCAGCTCGCGGCCGCGATCGACCACCCGGAGGTGGCGGGGCTGCTCGCCCTGATGCTGCTCCACCATGCTCGGCGCGCCACCCGGACCGCGCCGGACGGGAGCCTGGTGCCGCTCGCCGAGCAGGACCGGGGCCGGTGGGACACCGCGATGATCGCCGAGGGCGTGGGCATCCTGCAGGCGGCCCTCACCCGTGACCGGCTGGGTGAGTTCCAGGCCCAGGCCGCCGTCGCGGCGCTCCACGCGGACGCGCCGACCGCCGAGGAGACCGACTGGGTGCAGATCGTCGAGTGGTACGACGAGCTCGTGGCCCTGACGGACAGTCCGGTGGTCCGGCTCAACCGGGCGGTGGCCGTCGGCGAGGCCGACGGTCCGCGCGCCGGGCTGGCCGAACTCGCCGAGCTGAGCGACGCCTTGCCCCGTCACACGGCGGTCGCGGCGTATCTGCACGAGCGCGACGGCGACCTGCCGACGGCGGCCCGGCTGTACGCGGAGGCCGCCCACCGAGCCCCCACGCTCGCCGAGCGCGACCATCTGACGCGCCGGGCCGCGCGGCTCAACACGGGCCATCGACCCTGAGGCCGGGCCCTCGCCCCTGAGGCCCGGACCGGCCCACCGCTTCCGGAGGGGTGGACCGGTCCGGCGTACAGCTCAGGCACGGCAGCGCAGCATCTCCAGCGGCGGGTTGGCGTGGAGGTCCGCCCAGAAGTCCGAGCCGAACGCGCGCAGGTCGTCGGCACGCTCGAGACCGTCGGCGCCACGGACGACGTCTGGCGTCCGTCGGCCAAGGAGCCTGTGGTGGTCGAGTTCCGGGCGAAGGGCGCCAAGACCTGGAGCCGGTCCGCAAGGGCCGCACCATCACGGTCAGGGGTACCCTGCGCAGCCTGGACGGCACCTGGAAGAACACGTCCGGCCCGCCGGTCAGCATTCTGTTCAAGGCCGAGACCGCGGCCGACGGGCGGGACGACCGTTCCCGTCTCCTTCGGCACGACCGCCCCTGCTGCTCTCCCGACGTCCGGGGAGAGCAGCAG
>NZ_JBHXJG010000487.1:0-1516 GCF_042723425.1 Streptomyces sp. NPDC058375
AAGGTGGCCGTTCCGGGTGAGCTGACCGCTCCGGAGTACTGGGTCGGTCAGCTGCGTGGCACCGTCCGCTTCCACGACGCCGTCAACACCCTGCGGGACGAAGGCGTGGGTCTCTGCCTCGAAGTCGGCCCCGACGCCGTACTCACCGGCATGATCCGCAATGGACAGGGCGAAGAAGAAACCCTGACCGCCCTACCCCTGCTGCGCGCAGGGCACTCCGAGACGGACGTGCTCGGTGCGGGGCTGGCCCAGGCCCACGCCCACGGCGCGCACATCGACCTGACCGCGTTCTTCCCCGGAGCGGCCCCGGCCGACCTGCCCACGTATGCCTTCCGGCACAGGCGGTACTGGCTGACCTCCGGACGGCGGGCGAACGGACGCCCCACCGCACGCGGCACGTCCCGGCACCCGCTCCTGGACACGGTCGTCGAGCTCGCGGACCGAGGCGAGACGGTACTCAGCGGCTGGTTCAGTGCCGAGGACCACCCGTGGCTCGCCGACCACACGATCGACGGCAACGTGATCCTGCCGGCCGCTGTGTTCCTCGAACTGGGGGCCGCGGCAGCCGCCCGTACCGGCGCCAGTGGTGTGGAACAGTTCACTCTGGAGGCGCCCCTGCCCCTGCCCGAGGGCGAGGCCGTCCGCCTGCAGATCATCGTTCGGGCAGCCGACCCGGACGGCACCAGGGCCTTCTCCGTCCACGCGCGACCGGCCGACCGGGACACTGGGGAAGCCGAGTGGACCCGCTGCGCGAGCGGCAGCCTCACGTCCGCGACCAGCGGCCCGGTGCCGGACACCTTTGCGTCCCTTCGCAACTGGCCGCCGCAGCACAGCACCGAGATCCCCTTGGAGGGCATCTACGACCGTCTGGACAGGCTCGGCTACGCCTACGGCCCCACGTTCCGAGGCCTCCGCGGCCTCTGGCAGCGCGGCGAGGATCTGTACGCGGAGGTCCAGCTGCCGCAGGAACTGCACGGCGAGGCGGAGCAGTTCGCGATCCATCCGGTACTGCTGGATGCCGCGCTCCAGCCCCTGGCCGTCACGTCGGCCGAGACGCTCGAAGCCGGAGACCTGCTGTGGCTGCCGTTCGACTGGCACGGCGCCTCCTTCTGGGGCCCCGACGGGCTCACCAGTCTGCGCGTACGGCTCACGCTGACGGGCGGCGACGATGTCTCCGTGGCCATCGCCGACCACCACGGCTCGCCGGTCGCCGAGACGCGGACATTGACACTGCGCCAGATGTCCCGGAAGCGCTTCTCCGCACAGTTCGCGGCGGAGAGTCCCGTCCTGCATGCCGTGAGGTGGGAGCGGGTTGCGGTTTCGGGGGTTGTTGGGGAGTTGGTGTTGGTTGGTGGTGGTGTGCCTGGGGTGGTGGGTACGCATGTTTTTGAGGTGCCGGTTGGTGCTGGTGGTGCTGGGGCGGGTGTGCCTGGTGGGGTGCGGGATGTTGTGGGTGGGGTGTTGGAGTGGGTGCGGGGGTGGCTGGCGGATGAGCGGTTTGAGGGGTGTCGGCTGG
>NZ_JBHXJG010000488.1:0-1516 GCF_042723425.1 Streptomyces sp. NPDC058375
GGCCGGGGTCCGTGGCCCGGGTCCTCGATAGGATCCCGTCCGGGCCCTGACCGCAGGTCACGGGTCGTTCAACAGTCGCTGAAGCAGGGCGACTTACGCCGTTCGTGCGCCGTTGCGCCACCAGCGTTCCGACGACCGGCGGTCGAAGTCCCCGGAACACCGAGTGAGTGGAGTGCCAGTCATGCGTGGAGGCAGCGTCGCCGTGGTCGGCGGCAGCATAGCGGGATGTGCCGCGGCCCTGGCCGCGTCGCGCGGCGGGGCCGAACGGATCACCGTTCTGGAACGCGCCGACGCCCGGCTCCGGGACAGAGGCGTGGGCATCGCCCTCCACAGCGACCGGTACGACGAGCTGCGGGACGCCGGATACGTCGCCCCGGAGATGCCCTGGGCGTCACTGACCCGGCGGGTGTGGAGCGTGCGAGACGGCGAGGCCGACCACGGCCGGGCCGTGGGAGAGCAGCCGTTCCCCTTCCGCGCCTACAGCTGGGGCTCGTTGTGGAGCGAACTGCGTCGCCGGGTGCCTGAAGGGGTGTCCTACCGGTCCGGGGCCGTGGTCACCGGCGTCGAGCCGGACGCCGAGGGCGTGACGCTGCGGCTCGCGGACGGGCACCGGGAGCACTTCGACGTCGTGATCGGCGCGGACGGATACCGCTCCGTCGTCCGCGAGGCCATGTTCCCCGGCGCGGACGCCACGTACGCCGGATACGTCGGCTGGCGCGGCACCTCGCCGGACGTCGCGGGCCTCCCGGCGGACGGCCACGACGCGCACAACATCGTCTTCCCCGGCGGCCATTGCATGATCTACCGCATCCCGGACGGTGCGGGCGGACACCGGCTCAACTGGGTTCTCTACACCGCGCCTCCGCGGACCGACGGCCTCCACCCGGACCTGCGGACCCCCACCTCCCTGCCGCCGGGCCGGCTCAACTCCGAGCTCACCGGGCGTCTGCGCGCCCTGGTCGCCGAGCACTTCCCGCCGTACTGGGCGGCCCGCGTGCTCCGCACCCCCGCCGAAACCACCTTCATCCAGCCCATCTACGACCTGGAGGTGCCCCACTACACCTCGGGCCGGATGGTGCTCGTCGGCGACGCCGCCAGCGTCGCCCGGCCGCACATCGGCGGCGGCAGCGTGAAGGCGCTCCAGGACGCCACCGCGCTGGAGGCCGCCTGGGTGGCCGGGGACAGCTGGAAGGAAGTCCTGGCGAACTACGACGCCCGGCGCGGGCCGGTCGGCGCGGCGATGGTCGCGCTCGCCCGCCGGATGGGCGACGCGCAGGTCGAGAACACGCCCGACTGGTCCGCCATGGACCAGGCCGCGTTCGACGTGTGGTGGCAGGAACAGAACAGCGGATCCGACCGGCGCAGCGGCTTCGGCGGGCACAGCATGAAGGGCCGGTAGGCACGGGGGCGGGGGGGTCGGGGGGGGGGGGGGCGGGGACGGGGGGGCCGTGGTGGGCGGCGGGGTCGGCGGGGGCGGGGTCGGCGGCGGGGCGTCCTCGACCGGCACGATCGTGCC
>NZ_JBHXJG010000489.1:0-1497 GCF_042723425.1 Streptomyces sp. NPDC058375
GGGGGGGTGCCTCTATGTCGTTCGTCAAGGCACCCCTGTCGGGTTTGGGGCGGTTCGGTGTTGCTGGGGTTATGCGGCGAGTTCGACGTCCTTCGGTGTCCGGGGTTCGTAGAAGGTGCCGTCGCGGAGCATGGCGAACAGGACGCTGATGCGTTGGCGGGCGAGGCGGAGGAGCGCTTGGGTGTGGGTTTTGCCGCGTGCTCGTTGTCTGTCGTAGTAGGTGCGGGAGGCGGGGTCGGCGTTCATGCAGGCGAAGGCGGACAGGAACATGGCGCGTTTGAGTTGCCGGTTTCCGCCTCGGGGTGCGTGTTCGCCGTGGATCGAGGTCCCGGACGACCTCGTGGCCGGGGCGAGTCCGGCGTAGGAGGCGAGGTGGGCGGCGGTGGGGAAGCTGGTGCCGTCGCCGACGGTGACCAGCAGGACGGCGGCGGTCCTGACGCCGACGCCGGGCATCGACGTCAGGACCGGGGAAAGAGGGTGGGCCTCCAGCAGGGTGTTGATCTGGGCTTCCATCGCCCGGCGCTGGGTGTGGACGGCGGCGAGCGAGGCGGCCAGGGAGGGCACGACGATGTCGAGGGTGCCGGTGCCGGGGACGACGACGGTCTGCTCGTCGAGTGCGTCGAAGACGTCGTCGATCAGCCGGGCTGCCATGCGCGGGGCTTTCGGGCGGATCAGTTCCACGAGTCTGCGGCGGCCGGCTCTGCGCAGGGCGGCCGGGGAGCCGTAGCGCTCCAGGAGCCAGGTGACGGCCTGGTGGTCGAGTCGTGGGCCCAGGACGCGTTCCAGGCTGGGGTGGAACTGGGTGAGCAGGCCGCGTATCCGGTTGCTGGTGCGGGTGGCCTCGGCGGCGAGGTCCTGGTCGAAGCCGACGAGGACCGTGAGTTCGGCGGTGATCTCGTCGGTCAGTTCCAGGGACCGCAGGGTGTGCGGCATGGTGCGGGCGGCGTCCGCGATCACCGCGGCGTCCTTGGCGTCGGTCTTGGCCTCGCCCGGGTAGAGGTCGGCGATCCGGCGCATCGCCAGTCCGGGCAGGTAGGCGACCTGGCAGCCCGCGTCCCGGGCCACGGTCAGGGGCAGGGCTCCGATCGAGGCGGGCTGGTCCACGATCACCAGAACAGTGCCGAACTTCTCGGTGAGCTTGTCGAAGACGGCCCGCAGCTTCGGCTCGCTGTTGGGCAGCTGCTTGTCGAAGACCTTCTTCCCGGCCGGGGTGAGTCCGTGGCCGTGATGAGTGGTCTTGCCGACGTCCAGGCCCAGGAACACGCCCACGTCTTCGGTGTCGAACATCGCGCCCTTCCCAGGGGGTTGTCGGTGCCGGCCTCGGCAGTGGTGTCGTACTCGCGCATCCACGTTATGCAGACCTGCCGCCCGCGAACTGTCCGGCATTGCGCCGGACCGGACGGTAGCCGGACCTCTGATCAGCGTCTCCGACGGACACCTCCCGGGCCCGGTGACACCACCCCCCAGGTCATCCCTTCGACAGGGGGCAACAGTCAT
>NZ_JBHXJG010000490.1:0-1484 GCF_042723425.1 Streptomyces sp. NPDC058375
CACTCCAAAACTCCAGCCGCCGCGAAGACGCTTAAGATTTACATCCCGCCGAACACACCGGTGATGTCGACGGCGCGGCGGACCTTGCGGGACATCTTCGACATTTTCAGGTGCTTGTGGTACTTCCGCATGATGGCCCGGACCACGATCCAGAGGCCCGCGCCCGCCACCACCGCGCCGCCGATCCCGACGATCCACTGACCGCCCGGCCAGCCGAGCGCCTTGGCGGTGATGTCCTGCGACTGCTGGTCGGACGAACCGCCGCCGCTGCCGGAGTCACCGGCCGCGAAGGACAGCACGGAGTAGGCGACGAACGCGTAGAAGACGGCACGGACCGCGGCCATGGCCCGCTTGCCGGGCTTGTGCTCGTCGGGTCCTGCCCCGCCGAACAGCGCCTGGGACAGCCGCCAGAGCGCCATGCCCGCCACTGCGAGGCCCAGCACCCACAGCAGAGCCGTACCGAAGGGCTTTTCGGCTATCTCCGCGACCGCGCCGCCCCGGTCGGCCTGTTTCCTGTCGCCTCCGGGGAACGCGATCCGCAGGGCGAGGAAGCCCACGAGGACGTAGATCACCCCGCGGGCCGCGAACCCGGCACGGCCCGCCATCTCCATGGCGTCGCTGTTCGCGGCACGCCGGGCCTGGCCACGCCCCTGCGCTGTTACAGAACGGCTATTCATGCCATCCCGGTTGCCCCCACGCGGCCGATCAATGCCGTGCGGAGCACCGGGAGGCGGTTTCGACGCAGAATCGACGCGGCGGGCGCGGCGAGCGGATGCGGGTCAGCGTGGAGATGACGGAGAAGACCCGTGGGGCGATGGAGAAGCCCCCTCGCTCGCCGGAGGAGACATCACGACGATCACCCGTCTGCAGCGCACCGCGGCGGCCGCCGCGGCACTCGCCCTTCCCGCCTCTCCGGCGTTCTTCGCTCCGCAGGCGCAGGCCGCGGCCACCGCCGATCCGTACGGCCCCGCCTGCGCCTCCGTGCCGAAGGAGGGCGCGGGCAGCCTGGAGGGCATGGCCAAGGACCCGGCCGCCACCGCCGCGTCCAACAACCCCGAACTCTCCACCCTCGTCGACGCGGTGATAAAGGCCGGCCTGGTCGACACCCTCAACAAGGCGGAGAACATCACGGTGTTCGCGCCGACCGACGCCGCGTTCGAGAAGATCCCGCAGGCTGATCTGGAGGCGCTCCTCAACGACAAGGACCGGCTCACCAAGGTGCTGACGTACCACGTGGTGGGCGAGAAGGTCACGACGCAGCAGATGGAGGACGGCACCTTCAAGACGCTGGAGGGGAGCGACCTCACCACGAAGGGCTCCGGCACCGCGTTCACGGTGAACGACTCCTCGAAGATCGTCTGCGGCGATGCGCCGACGGCCAACGCCACGGTGAACCTGGTCGACACGGTGCTGATGCCGCCGTCGTAGGGACGCCGTGACGGGCGTGGTGGAGCCGCCCGCGCACGGGGAACCCGCGCCCGGAC
>NZ_JBHXJG010000491.1:0-1404 GCF_042723425.1 Streptomyces sp. NPDC058375
GAGGTCCGAACTCTCCGGAGAGTTCGGACCGGGCCTTCGGCGTGCAGTCGCAGAATCCTGACTACTGCCCCGCGAACTTGTCGCTCATCGTCGCGAAGGTGCGCCGGGCGTCCTCGCCGAGCCGCGGTCCCGCCAGCCAGCCCGAAGTGACCGGACCGATCGAGGTGTTGGAGACCAGCATCGACTTCCCGTCCGGCCCGGCGACGAACCAGCCGCCGCCGGAGGAGCCGCCCGTCATGGTGCAGCCGATCCGGTACATGGTCGGGGTTCCCGGGGCGATCGAGAGCCGGCCGGGACGGTCGACGCACTGGTGCATCAGCAGCCCGTCGTACGGCGGACCTGCCGGGTAGCCCCAGGCGCCCATGCCGCTGATCTGCTGGATCTCCGGAGCGTCGAAGGAGACCGGCAGCGCGTTGCCCACCGTCTCCTCCAGGGACTTGGTCCCGTTCTCGGGCTTCACGTGCAGCACCGCGTAGTCGTACGGCGCACCGGCCCCGCCCGTCGGGCCGCCGCCGGAGATCCACTCGCCGGAGGACGCGGCCCAGTCCGCCCAGTAGGTGCCGTACGGGGCGACCTCCTGCGGCTGCGCGGTCCGCAGCTGCGCCGCGTTCTTGCCCTGGTCGTTGTACGAGGGCACGAAGACGATGTTGCGGTACCAGCCGCCGCCCGCGCCCGCGTGCACGCAGTGTCCGGCGGTCCACACGAGGTTGGACTTCCCGGGGTTCTTCGGGTCCTTCACGACCGTGCCCGAGCAGACCATGGAGCCCTTGGGGGAGTCGAAGAAGACCTTGCCGACCGGGGCGGCGTAGCGGTGGTACGGGGTCTTCTCCGGCTTGGCTCGCACCGGCGCGGGCTCCGGGTCGCTGACGTCCTGACCGGCGGAGAGGTCACCGGCCGCCATCGTCTTGGCGGGCTCGTCGGCCGCGGCCATCCGCTCCGGCTTCCACAGGCCGTCGATGACCGGGTTGACGAAGTCCTCGGCCTTGCGGAGCCAGCCGTCCTTGTCCCAGTTCTTCCACTCGCCGTTCTTCCACTTCTCCGGGTCCACCCCGTGCTTCTCCAGGGCGTCGCCCAGATCACCGGGAAGTCCGGCGGCGGGGTCCTTCTCCGCCGCCCCGGTGGCAGACGGCTTGGCGGCCGCGGCGTCCTCCTCGGGGCCGCAGGCCGTGGCCGTCAGTGTGAGCGCCGCGACGAGGCCGGTGGCGGCCAGCAGCGGACGTATCGATCGCATGGAAGAAATCCCCCTGAACAGCTGATTCGTACGGTGGCGCGCAGTCGCGGGATGTGCGGATGTGGTGCCGTCGCGGGGTGGTGCCGTCGCGCCTGCGCGGTCGTGCATTCTGTCATGAGCGTGTCATGCGGACGTCGGAGTCCAGCAACCGCGCACCGAGAACGGTCCGATAC
>NZ_JBHXJG010000492.1:0-1402 GCF_042723425.1 Streptomyces sp. NPDC058375
TCGTCGTGATGATGACCGTGGTGGGTACCGGGGTGGTCAGCAGCGTGATGACCGTGGTGGCCGTCCCAGCGGTGGCTTCGACCGCCGCGACGACCGTCCGCGTGGCCCCCGTCGCGATGACGATCGGCCTTCCGGTGGCGGCTTCCGTCGCGACGACAGCCGGCCCTCCGGTGGTGGGTTCCGTCGTGATGACAACCGTGGTGGCGGTTCCAGCGGTGGGTTCCGTCGTGATGACAACCGCGGTGGCGGTTCCGGTGGTGGGTTCCGTCGTGATGACCGGGATCGGGATCGTGGGCCTCGTCGTGATGATGACCGTGGTGGGTACCGGGGTGGTCAGCAGCGTGATGACCGTGGTGGCCGTCCCAGCGGTGGCTTCGACCGCCGCGACGACCAGCCCCGCGGTCCCCGTCGCGATGACGATCGGCCCTCCGGCGGCGGCTTCCGTCGCGACGACCGGGGCCGGGGTGGCAGCTCCGGTGGTGGGTTCCGTCGTGACGACCGCGGCGGATACCGCGGCGGTCAGCGCGACGACCGGGACCGTGGCGGTTTCCGGGGGCGCGATGACCGGGACCGCGACCGTGAGCCGATCAAGCGGCTGCCGATTCCGGACGACGTCACGGGCGACGAGATCGACAAGGACGTGCGCCAGGAGCTCATGAGCCTGCCGAAGACCCTTGCCGAGGATGTCGCGCGCAACCTCGTCATGGTGGCCCGGCTGATCGACGAGGACCCCGAGGAGGCGTACGCGTACTCCCGTATCGCTCTCCGGCTCGCGTCCCGTGTGGCTGCTGTGCGTGAGGCGGCCGGGTTCGCGGCGTACGCGACGCAGAAGTACGCCGAGGCGCTGGCCGAGTTCCGGGCGGCCCGGCGGATGACCGGGTCCGTGGACCTGTGGCCCGTCATGGCGGACTGCGAGCGCGGGCTCGGGCGGCCCGAGCGGGCGATGGCCATGGCCGGCGACCCCGAAGTGCAGAAGCTGGACAAGGCCGGTCAGGTCGAGATGCGGCTGGTGGCCGCCGGGGCACGCCGGGACATGGGCCAGATCGATGCCGCCATCGTGACGCTCCAGAGCCCCGAGCTGGCGTCCAGCTCCGTGCAGCCGTGGACCCCGCGTCTGCGGTACGCGTACGCGGACGCCCTGCTGGAGGCCGGGCGCGAGGACGAGGCCCGGGAGTGGTTCGGGAAGGCGCTGGAGGCGGACAAGGACGGCTCCACCGACGCGTCGGACCGGCTCGCCGAGCTGGACGGTGTGGAGTTCGTCGACGTCCTCGGGGACGACGAGACGGACGAGGCGCCTCTCACCGAGGACGCCCCCGAAGGCCGCGACGACCAGGACGGGCCCGCGGACGGTTCCGCCAAGGCCTGACCGCTGATCGAACGCTGACGCGAGGAGGGGCGGCAC
>NZ_JBHXJG010000493.1:0-1375 GCF_042723425.1 Streptomyces sp. NPDC058375
GAAGCCGCCCCCGTTCGCGTACCCGCAGGCGCCGGGCCGGTGCCCCACTCCTGCCACACGGGTGCAATGTGCCGCGGGGACAGTGGAGTTCATGCGATTCTCCGTGCTCTCCCTGATCGGTCACGACCCGCACCCGCTCACCGGCCAACTCGTGCGACGGGAGGCGCCGTCCTCGCTCGGGGAATGATCGAACAGTGTTCACCCGGCCGTGCAAGAGGGCTGCGGCCGGGGGGCCGGGAAGCCGTAAGGTTGCTCCGTACGTATGGAGACATCGGAAGGAGGCCCGGGTGATCGAGCTCGAGTCGGTGCCCGAGCTGGTCGACCCGGTCATGGTGGCCGCGTTCGAAGGCTGGAACGACGCCGGGGACGCCGCCTCCACAGCGGTCGGTCATCTGGACCGGGAGTGGAAGGGCGAGGTGTTCGCGGCGCTGGACGCCGAGGACTACTACGACTTCCAGGTCAACCGGCCCACGGTGTGGCTGGACGGCAACACGCGGAAGATCACCTGGCCGACGACGCGCCTGTCCGTGGTGCGGGTGGGCGGCGACAAGCCCCGGGACCTGGTCCTGGTGCGCGGGATCGAACCGTCGATGCGCTGGCGGTCGTTCTGCAACGAGATCCTCGGCTTCGCCCATGAGCTGGGCGTCGAAATGGTCGTCATCCTGGGCGCGCTGCTCGGCGACACCCCGCACACCCGGCCGGTGCCGGTGAGCGGGGTCACCTCCGACGCGGACCTGGCGCGGACGATGGACCTGGAGGAGACGCGGTACGAGGGCCCCACGGGCATCGTCGGGGTCCTCCAGGAGGCGTGCACGCACGCCGGGGTGCCCGCGGTCAGCCTGTGGGCGGCGGTCCCGCACTACGTGTCGCAGCCGCCGAACCCGAAGGCGACGCTGGCCCTGCTGAACCGTCTTGAGGACCTGATCGGGCTGCGCATCCCGCTGGGCGAACTGCCCGAGGACGCGCGGGCCTGGCAGGTCGGCGTGGACCAGCTGGCCTCGGAGGACAGCGAGGTCGCGGAGTACGTGCAGACGCTGGAGGAGGCGCGGGACACCGCGGAGCTGCCCGAGGCGTCCGGCGAGGCCATCGCCCGGGAGTTCGAGCGGTATCTGCGGCGGCGGGACGGCGGCCCCGGGCAGGGGCCGGGCGGCCATGCCACGGAGAGCGGGGACGGGTCGTATCTGCGCGACCCCTCCAGCGGCCGCACCCGCCCGCCGAAGCCTCCCCGTCCGGAGACGGGTCGGGGAAAGAAGCCTGAGGACAAGGGCCCTGACGAGGCGTCGGATCCCGAGACCGAGGGAGGCTCCGGCGACCCTCCCGAGGAGGACTGACCGGAGCGGTCACGCACCGCGGAGCGCCGCACGGGAGACGATCC
>NZ_JBHXJG010000494.1:0-1360 GCF_042723425.1 Streptomyces sp. NPDC058375
CGGGCAATCCGCCCGCGGACCCCCGACGTGTGTGACGCTTGCTCCCATGTCTGTCGCGCGTGATCTGCGCACCCTGCTGCGCCTGCGGAACTTCCGCCGCCTGCTCACCGTGCGGCTCCTGTCCCAGTCCGCCGACGGCGTCTACCAGGTCGCCCTCGCCGCGTACGTCGTCTTCTCCCCGGAGAAGCAGACGTCGGCCGCCGCCATCGCCTCCGCGATGGCCGTGCTCCTCCTGCCCTACTCCCTGATCGGGCCCTTCGCGGGGGTGCTGCTGGACCGCTGGCCCCGGCGTCAGGTCTTCCTCTACGGGAACCTCCTGCGGGCCGCCCTGGCCTGCTCCACGGCCCTGCTGATTCTCGCCTCGGTACCCGACTGGCTCTTCTACGCCTCGGCCCTCTGCGTCACCGCCGTCAACCGCTTCGTGCTGGCCGGTCTCTCCGCCGCCCTGCCCCGGGTGGTCGACACCGATCGCCTCGTCGTCGCTAACTCCCTCTCCCCGACCGCCGGCACCCTGGCGGCCACCGCGGGAGGCGGCCTCGCCTTCGTCGTACGGCTGGTGGCCGACGAGTCCGACGCGGCGGTCGTGCTGCTGGGGTCGGTGCTCTATCTGCTCTCCGCGCTGGCGTCCCTGAGCCTGCCCCGCACGCTGCTGGGGCCGGATACCGACGGAAGCCCGCTGCGACTGCGGGCAGCTCTCGCCGTCACCGCACGCGGGCTCGTCGCCGGGCTGCGCCATCTGGCGCGGCGGAGCCACGCGGCCCGGGCCCTGGCCGCCATGACCGTGATCCGCTTCTGCTACGGCGCGCTCACCGTGATGGTGCTCATGCTGTGCCGCTACGCCTGGTCCGATACCGAGTCCGACGGACTGGCCCTGCTCGGCCTGGCGGTCGGTGTGTCCGGTGCGGGATTCTTCGTCGCCGCCGTCCTCACCCCCTGGGCGGTGGGCAGGCTCGGCCGGTACGGATGGATCGTGGGCTGCGCCGGGGCGGCGGCGGTCCTGGTGCCCGCTCTGGGCCTCTCCTTCGCTCCGGTCCCGATGCTGATCGCCGCGTTCGTGCTCGGCGTCGTAACGCAGGGGTCGAAGATCGCGACCGATACCGTCGTGCAGACCTCGGTCGACGACTCCTTCCGAGGCCGGGTCTTCTCGCTCTACGACGTGCTCTTCAACGTCGCCTTCGTGAGCGCCGCGGGAGTGGCGGCCCTGATGCTTCCGCCGAACGGGAGATCGATCGCCGTGGTGGCCGTCGTATCGGTGCTGTACGCAGTAGTCGCGGCGACGATGTTCCGCTGGCGACACACCGATGTCCGCCGGTAGCCGGACCCGGATTGCCGAGGGGCGTTGTTTCACGTGAAACAACGC
>NZ_JBHXJG010000495.1:0-1357 GCF_042723425.1 Streptomyces sp. NPDC058375
GCCCGGGAGACGGAATCCGTCTCCCGGGCCCTCTGTCCGGGTGGGCGATACTGGGTTCGAACCAGTGACCTCTTCGGTGTGAACGAAGCGCTCTCCCACTGAGCTAATCGCCCGGGCGCACCGCAAACATTACCCCATGTCAGCGGTGCTCCTGGACCGTCCCCGGGCTACTCGCTGATCTTCCACGGCATGGTGAGCCCGAACTTCCAGACGTAGATCCCGACCAGCACCGCCATGATCACGAGTCCCACCGTGGTGAGGATGATGTTGCGCCGCCGGACCTTGGGATCGAGGGCCCGCTGCGCCGCCTCGGTGACCTTGCGCTTGGTCCAGCGCAGCACCAGCTGGGCCCAGACGAACTCGGTCGCCCAGATCGCCATGCCGGCGAAGATCACCAGCCAGCCGGGGCCGGGCAGCACCAGCATGAGCACGCCCGCGACCACGACGCCGAGGCCGACGACGAAGACGCCGACCTGCCAGCTCAGGTGGAGCGCTTTCGACGCCTTGATGAAACCCGGGGCCCGCGAGCCCAGCGCGCGTTCCTCCCGGTCCGATTCCCCCATGGCGGATGCCGGGGGCGCCTGCTCGGCGACCTTGCTCCGCTCGTCACTCTCCGCGTTCATGAACCCAACTTACCCGACCGGCTCCGGTCACACTTTCGTCACTGGAATGGATGCATAGCTCAAAGTTACACGCCGCTGAGCGAGGGACCTGAAGCATCACAAATGGGTCAGAGGGGTTTACAACGCCACCGTAGGTGGCATGTCGATTTCGCCGACGTGCGAATCCCCGAGCGCACACTGAGCGAAAGGCCCTGGCGCTTATGAACACCACGGTCAGCTGCGAGCTGCACCTGCGCCTCGTTGTGTCGAGCGAGTCCTCACTGCCTGTACCTGCGGGCCTGCGGTATGCCACGGCCGATCCCTATGCCGTGCACGCCACCTTCCACACCGGAGCGGAGGAGACGGTCGAATGGGTATTCGCCCGTGACCTCCTTGCCGAGGGGCTGCACCGGCCCACCGGCACCGGAGACGTCCGCGTCTGGCCATCTCGTAGTCACGGTCAAGGCGTCGTATGCATCGCCCTGAGCTCCCCAGAGGGAGAAGCCCTGCTCGAAGCCCCGGCGCGGGCCCTGGAGTCGTTCCTGAAGAGGACCGACGCCGCAGTTCCGCCCGGCACCGAGCATCGTCACTTCGATCTCGACACGGAGCTCTCCCACATCCTGGCCGAGAGCTGAGCCAGGCAGAGAGCCGCTCGACGCCGTCCGACTCGGGGCGACGGCGTCGTGCCGACAACCGCATAGGGCAGTCAACGGCGCCGGGGGGGGGCGCTGCCCCCCCCGGCCGGCCCCCCCCGG
>NZ_JBHXJG010000496.1:0-1261 GCF_042723425.1 Streptomyces sp. NPDC058375
GGCCGGTAGTGGGCAGCTGGTCCAGCCACTCGTCCCGGGTGTAGGGCCGTTCCCAGTCGAACCGCCACTGCTCCGGCTCGCCGAACGCGTCCACTTCCCGTATCCCGTCGGCTGCCCTGTTGCACAGCGCGGAGTACCCGTCCACGGCGGTCGTAGATTGCCGGGAAGCAGGCCAGCCGGGCATCACCCGGCGGGAGACCTCGGCCGGACACCCGGTGGGTGTCCGGGCCGGGAGAAGAGCGCTCAGGCCTTCTTCTCCGAGGAGTCCTTCTCCGCCGGTTCCTCGCCCGAGGAACCCTTGTCGCTGGAGTCCTTGTCCGTGGACTCCTTCTTGTCGGGGGCAGTGCCCTCCGGAGACGCGTCGGCGTCGGCCGCCCCGGAGCCGGAGGGGCCGGTGGAGGCAGTCTGCTTCTGGCAGCCCTCCTGCTTCGACATCGCGACCCCGACCTTGCCGGACTGAAGCTTCCTCAACGCCTGGTCACCGCCGGTGCTGATCTTGTTCAGCTCGTCGGCGATGGCGTTCAGGCCGTCGGCGAACTTGCTCTGGTCCTTGGTGTCGAGCGCGTCGACCTTGGTCTTGAGGTCGGCGTAAGCCTTGGAGGAGGCGTTGAGCTCCTTCACCGCCGCCTTCTGCGTGGCCTCGCCGTCGTCGACGGGCGGCGGACCGGCCGAGTCCACGGCCGTGCCCAGCGCCTTGTACGCCTGGGACATCTGCCCGAACGCGACCGAGTCGGCCTTCTGGACGTCGGCGGGCTTGTTGTCGTCCCCGGTCTTCTCAAGGATGGAGGCGTTGGCGTTGTTGATCTTCTGGAGTTGCGGCTGGACCTGGTCGCAGACCTTCTTGGCCCAGTCGTTGACCTTGTCGTCGCTGTCGTCGCTGCAACCCGACAGCGTCAGTACGAGTACCGCACCGCCGGACAGTGCGGCTGCAAGCTTCTTGTTCACCGGATTGGTCCCTTCCAAGGCTCTCGGCCCGGAACCTACACGCCGAGGGGGCGACAGCCGGGTGCCAGTCATCCGTTGTGCACCCTTTTGAAGCCATTTGCACCAAGGGAAATGAGGGAGATACCACTCACGTCGAGAGTCGTACGTGCGAGCGGTCACTCATCCGAAGGACGGAATCCGCGGGGCGGAAGAAGCAGGCGACGGAGGAAGCGGGAGGACCCAGGAGGAGCTGGGGAACGGCGGGGGACAGGCCGGGGCGGGCAGGCGCGGCGAGGGAGGAACGAGAAGGGGTCGAGGGGCAGACGCAAGCGGGCGG
>NZ_JBHXJG010000497.1:0-1256 GCF_042723425.1 Streptomyces sp. NPDC058375
CGCCGGGGGGAGGCGCGCCGGTGGCCGGGGGCTACCAGTCGCGGCCGGAGCGCCCGCGCTTGGTGTCGCCGCGCTGCTTCTTCTCGCGCAGCCTGCGCTCGTTGATCCCGCGCGGGATCTTCCGCTTGATCCGGGGCTTCGGCGGCGGCGAGGTCGCCTCGGCCAGGAGGGCGGCGAGCCGTACGGCGGCCGTCTCGCGGTTGCGCCACTGGGAGCGGTGCTCGGAGGCCCGTACGGAGACCACCCCGCCCACCAGCCGGCCCGCGAGCCGCTCCAGCGCCCGCGCCTTCCACACCTCGGGGAGCGCGTCGGTCGCCGCCAGGTCGAAGCGCAGCTCCACCTGGGAGTCGCTGGTGTTGACGTGCTGGCCGCCGGGCCCGGAGGACCGCGAGAAACGCCACATGAGCTCGGCCTCCGGGAGGGAGACCGAGCCGCGGATGACATAGGGCCCGGACATGACACCCATGGTCCCTCCCCCGCGCCCCGCCCGTCACCTTCTTTTGCACCGCTTCTCCTCCCCTCGACCGGAGGAAGTTCGTAAAGAAAGTAAAGCGACCAGGAACCTCATGGTCTGCTGCTTGCGTTAGGACGGGTGACGGTAGCTTTCGTGATGGCACGAAGCCCGCACATGACGAGGAAAGGGACTTCCCATGGCAGTAAGCCTGTCCAAGGGCGGCAACGTCTCGCTCACCAAGGAGGCACCGGGCCTTACCGCCGTCACGGTCGGCCTCGGTTGGGACGTCCGCACCACCACCGGCACCGACTTCGACCTCGACGCCTCGGCGATCGCGGTCAACCCGACGGGGAAGGTCGTCTCGGACGGTCACTTCGTCTTCTTCAACAACAAGTCGACGCCGGACCAGACCATCGTGCACACCGGTGACAACGTCACGGGTGAGGGCGAGGGCGACGACGAGCAGATCAACGTCAACCTGGCGGGCCTGCCGGCCGACGTGGACAAGATCGTCTTCCCGGTCTCCATCTACGACGCCGAGAACCGCAGCCAGAACTTCGGCCAGGTCCGCAACGCGTTCATCCGCGTGGTCAACCAGGCCGGCGGCACCGAGATCGCCCGCTACGACCTCAGCGAGGACGCCGCCACCGAGACCGCCATGGTCTTCGGCGAGCTCTACCGCAACGGGGCCGAGTGGAAGTTCCGCGCGGTCGGCCAGGGGTACGCCTCCGGTCTGCGCGGCATCGCCCAGGACTTCGGCGTCAACCTCTGACCCGTCGCCCCGAGCGCACAACAGTTTCAC
>NZ_JBHXJG010000498.1:0-1156 GCF_042723425.1 Streptomyces sp. NPDC058375
CCCCCGGAGGGGAGCCCGGCCCGGCGCGTTGTGAGGAGCGAGCGGGTCGCCCGGTCTCACTTCTTGCGTGCGGTGGCCTTCTTGGCCGTGGTCTTGCGCGCCGTGGTCTTCTTCGCGGGCGCCTTCTTCGCCGTGGTCTTCTTGGCGGGCGCGGTCTTGCTGGCGACCGTCTTCTTGGCGGTCGTGGCCGTCTTCTTGGCCGGGGTCGCCTTCTTCGCGGCCGCGGACGCCTTCTTCGCCGTCGCGGTCGTCTTCTTGGCGGCGGCGGTCTTCGCCGGGGTCGCCTTCTTGGCGGTGGTCTTCTTCGCGGTGGCCTTCTTGGCGGCCGACTTCTTGGCGGCGGCGGCCTTCACCGTCGTACGGGCGGCGGAAGATCCGCCCGAGAGGCTGCCCTTGGGGGCCTTCTTGACGGCCACGTCGTTCTTGGGGAGCTTCTTGGAGCCGCTCACCAGGTCCTTGAACCCCTGGCCCGCGCGGAAGCGGGGCACCGAGGTCTTCTTGACCCGGACGCGCTCACCCGTCTGCGGGTTGCGGGCGTACCGGGCGGGGCGGTCGACCTTCTCGAACGAACCGAAGCCGGTGACCGAGACACGGTCCCCGGCGACAACGGCACGGACGATCGCGTCGAGTACCGCGTCGACAGCGTCCGCGGCCTGCTGACGGCCGCCGACCTTGTCGGCAATCGCTTCTACGAGCTGCGCCTTGTTCACGTCTTCCCCTTCGGAGACATTGCCAGAACGAAAGTGTTCAAGCTTTTTCGCACGTTAGGCAGATATATACCGCAAATCAAACACGAAACGGGCTAATCACCCTAGTGCCGCAACGAAGTCGACCGATGCGCAGTTCCACGTGTCAGTCACCTTCGGGGAATCGGCCCTCGTCGAGGTCCTTCATCAACCGGTCCAGACGCCTTGCCGCGTCCGGGAGATCGTGCTTCGCCGCGGCCGTGACGACCAGCAGCTTCCGGGTCAGCGCCATCCGTACGCTCTCCGGGACTTGCAGTGCACGCACCTTCGCGTGCGCTTCCTTCAATCGGTCGGCGACTTGGCCATAGAGCTTGAGTTGGCTGTCGCGTTCCATGCACCGATTGTGCCATCTGGGGCGAGTTGTCGCCCGACGGGGTCTCAACAAGCGACTGCGCCCCCTGCCGGAGGGC
>NZ_JBHXJG010000499.1:0-1137 GCF_042723425.1 Streptomyces sp. NPDC058375
CGCGCCGGCCCGGGCCCGGCCCGGGCCGCCCGGCGGTGGGGCCCGCGGGCCGCGGGGCGGCGGGCCCCGCGCGGCCCCCCCCCCCACTCCGGCTTCGACCTGGTCCGGACCTTCCGGCATGACGCCCGGCTTTCGGGACAGGTGCTGGCCCACAGCGCCCCACGCCAACCCCGCGCGCAACGGCGGTCTTCTGCCGCCGTACCCGTCCGCGCGGCGACGCGACGGGGCACACGACGTCCCCCACAGCCGGAAGAAGGTCACCCGTGGCGATCAACCAGACGCAGCAACCGCCGGCCGGCGGACGCCCCGTCCCGGAAGCCGACGAGCGGCGGTCCGCCCAGTCTCACCCTGCCGCAGGGCCCGGGTCGCCGCAGCGCCCGGAGCAGTCCGCCCGGCAGCGGCCCACCGCCCTGGAACAGGCAGGCGGAGTACGCGGGTTGATCTACTCCGCGCTGCCCGTACTCGCCTTCGTCATCGGCAACAACATCGGCGGGCTGAGGACGGCCATCATCGCCGCCCTCGCCCTCTCCGTGGTGATCGCTGCGGAGCGCCTGCTCCGCAGGGAATCGATCATGCCCGCCGTGGGCGGCGTCTTCGGCGTGGCCATCGCCGCAGGGATCTCCTGGTGGACCGGATCCGCCAAGGACTACTTCCTCATCGGCATCTGGTCCAACCTGGCCGCCGCCCTGGTCTTCGGGATCTCCGTCCTGGCGCGCCGCCCGTTGGCGGGCGTGCTGTGGAACTCCATGACCGGCAAGGGCACGGCCTGGCAGGAGGACCGGCGCTCGCGGCGCGACTTCTCCATCGCCACGATCGTGCTCACCGTCATCTTCGCCGCCCGTTTCGCCGTCCAGCAGTACCTCTACGAGGCCGACGAGGTCGGCACGTTGGGCACCGCGAAGATCATCATGGGCTACCCGCTGCTGGCCGTCGGACTGCTCGCCGTCGCCTGGGCCGCCCGCGCCTCGCACCGCCGGCTGCGCGCCGCGGAACACTGAGAAGAGAGCTGACGCGGCGGCCGGTGGAGAAGATCACGCCGCGCAGCATGCCCTTGGCGAGCAGCTCGGCCACCGCCTGCCGGTCGGCGGGGGAGGCGTTGGGGTCGGCGAGCGGCGGTTCGAGGACGATCTCCACGTC
>NZ_JBHXJG010000500.1:0-1069 GCF_042723425.1 Streptomyces sp. NPDC058375
GGTGACGGGAGGCCCCCTTGTCCACGCTCGCGGCCCGTTCCTACCAGGCGAACGCCTCCGGCGACGGCCCCGGGCCCGGGAAGATCTCGTCCAGGCCGGTGAGCACCGCCTCCGGGAGGTCCAGCTCCAGCGCCCGCAGCGCGCTGTCCAACTGCTCGGCGGTGCGCGGGCCGACGATCGGGCCCGTGACACCGGGGCGGGTCAGCAGCCAGGCCAGGGCCGCCTCGCCGGGCTCCAGGCCGTGCTTGTCGAGCAGGTCCTCGTACGCCTGGAGCTGGGCGCGGGTGGCCGGGTCGGCCAGGGCGTCGGCCGCGCGGCCCGAGGCGCGGCGGCCGCCCTCGGTCGTCTTCCTGATCACGCCGCCCAGCAGCCCGCCGTGCAGCGGCGACCAGGGGATGACCCCGAGGCCGTACTCCTGCGCGGCCGGGATGACCTCCATCTCGGCGCGGCGCTCGACGAGGTTGTAGATGCACTGCTCGCTGACCAGGCCGAGCGAACCGCGCCGGGCGGCCTGCTCGTTGGCCTGGGCGATCTTGTAGCCGGAGAAGTTCGAGGAACCGGCGTAGAGGATCTTGCCCTGCTGGACCAGGACGTCGATCGCCTGCCAGATCTCGTCGAAGGGCGTGTTCCGGTCGACGTGGTGGAACTGGTAGAGATCGATGTGGTCGGTCTGGAGGCGCTTGAGCGAGGCGTCGACCGACCGCCGGATGTTCACGGCGGAGAGCTTGTCGTGGTTCGGCCAGGCCTCGCCCTCGGCGGCCATGTTCCCGTACATCTTGGTGGCCAGGACCACCTTGTCGCGCCGTCCGCCGCCCTGGGCGAACCAGGTGCCGAGGATCTCCTCGGTGCGCCCCTTGTTCTCGCCCCAGCCGTAGACGTTGGCCGTGTCGAAGAAGTTCAGGCCCGCGCCGAGCGCGGAGTCCATGATCGCGTGGCTGTCCGACTCGTTGGTCTGCGGGCCGAAGTTCATCGTCCCGAGGACGAGCCGGCTGACCTTGAGTCCCGTACGTCCGAGCTGTGTGTACTTCATGACGCCCCAGCCAACTCCTTCGAGTCCACTCCAGGCAAG
>NZ_JBHXJG010000501.1:0-1067 GCF_042723425.1 Streptomyces sp. NPDC058375
AACCAGGCAACTACCTGGCCTTTCTCGGACTGGCAGCCGCTCTCTGCTGCTACAAACGATTCCTCAAACTGACCATGTAGGACACGGTCTAAGAGGATGTCTCACGTGGCGTTTCGGTGGTGCGGCATGATGTCGGACCGTGAGGGTTGATCTGTCGCGTCGGCTGGTGCCGGACGAGCTGTGGGGGCTGGCAGCTCCGTTGTTGCCGAGGTTCACGTCTCGTCCGCAGGGCGGGGGTGCTGCTCCGGTGGACGAGAGGGCGGTGTTCACGGCCGTGGTGTACGTGCTGACGAGCGGGTGCGCGTGGCGGTTGGTGCCGGAGTCGTTCGGGGTCTCGCCGGCCACCGCGCACCGTCGGTTCACCGCGTGGACCGAGGCCGGGGTGTGGCGCAGGCTGCACCGGGCAGTGCTGGACGAGCTTGGCGCCAGGGGCGAGCTGGACTGGACGTCCGCGATCGTGGATGCCGCGTCGGTGCGGGCGAAAAGGGGGGCTCGCTGACCGGGCCGAATCCGGTCGATCGCGGCAAGAAGGGCAGCAAACTCCATGTACTGTCCGAGGCCCAGGGCCTGCCGCTGGCCGTCGCGGTGTCCGGCGCGAACGTACACGACAGCCAGGCATTCAAGCCGTTGATTCTCGGCATCCCCGCCGTCCGCTCCCGGCGCGGACCACGCCGGAGGAAGCCGGCGAAGGTGCATGCGGACAAGGCGTACTACTCCGCAGAGCACCTCCGCTGGCTCCGCAGCCGGAACCTCATCGCACGGATCGCCCGCCCCGGCATCGAGTCCGGCGAGCGGCTCGGCCGGCACCGCTGGAAAATCGAGCGTTCGATCTCCTGGCTCTTCGGCTACCGCCGCCTCACCGTCCGGTACGAACGAAAAGGCAGCCACTTCCTCGCCTTCCTCGGCCTCGCTGCAGCCCTCACCTGCTACAAGAAGCTCGCGAAACTCACCACGTGAGACATCCTCTAAGAAGTCATCTCATTTGGGTGACTCGGTATTCTGTGAGTCATGGTGGGGATCGTTGAGCGGTTGGTGCCGGACGAGTTGTGGGAGTTGTTCCAGCGGGT
>NZ_JBHXJG010000502.1:0-1052 GCF_042723425.1 Streptomyces sp. NPDC058375
GCTCGGTGAAGGAGAGATCGCGCAGGCCGACCCGGCGCAGCCGGCGGCGGGCCGGCAGACCGGTCGGCCGGCCCGCCCCTGCCGCGACTCCAGCACCAGCACCAACTTCCGCACCGGCGTCGGCTTCCGGACCAACACCGGCTCCGGCTCCGGCTCCGGCTTCGGCACCAGCACCGGCTCCGGCTCCGGCTCCGGCTTCGGCTTCGGCTTCGGCTTCGGCTTCGGCTTCGGCCCAGGCGATCAGATCGGCGGTGAGGAGCGAGGCGATCAGGGCGGCGGACGCTTCCGTGGGGTGCGGTCCGGTGTCAGGGGTGCGGTGTCCGGCCCAGTACGCGGCGAGTTCGCGGTGGGCGGCGGTGGCCGCGAGCCTGCGGAGACGGACGTGGCGGGAGGTCACGTCCCCCGGGGCCGCGGCCAGCGGTTCGGTCCAGATGTGGGAGCCCTCGCGGTGGCAGCGCAGCCAGGCGACGCGTCGACCGGGCAGCCGGTCCGCCGCGTCCCAGAGCCCTTCGGGCACGGGTGAGTCGCGGCACCACACCACGGCGACACGCCCTTCGGCGGCGACTCGTCCGTCGGTGTGGTGGTCCGGGGTCGCCCGGGCGAGTTCCGCCACGCGGTCCGGGGTGGTCCGGTGGACCTCAGCCCCTTCAGCCGCGACGCAGCGCTCCACCGGTCCGGTGAGCACGGAGTCGCCGAGGACGTGGACGGTGCGGCCGGCGAGCGGGGCCCGGGGCGGGGCGGACACCGCGTGTCCGCCGGTCTCGAACGCCTCGACGAGCCGGGCGAGTTCGGCGGAGTGCGGACCGTCGCCCGGCGCCTCGTCGCCCGTAAGCCGCCGCACCAGGGCTTCGCCCGTGACGCCCCCGGTTTCGATGCGCAGGAACTCCCCTCCGGAGGTCCGGAGCACCGGTTCGGCACCGGGGACGGTGACGATCCCGGTGCCGGGAGCGAGTCGACTGCGGGTCACGGAATCCTCCGGAGCGGGAAGTGGAGAGCGGGGGCGGGGTGTTCGGGGGCTGAACGGGGCGGGCCCGCCCGGGATGTCACCGGGC
>NZ_JBHXJG010000503.1:0-1037 GCF_042723425.1 Streptomyces sp. NPDC058375
CCCAACGCGTTCAGCCGGTTACGCAGTTCCACGGCGTTGAGAGAGTCGAAGCCCATCTCCTGGAACGCCCGGTCCGCCTCGACCTCGCGCGCGTCCTCATGACCCAGAATGCCCGCGACCACACCACGCACCAGATCGACCAGAGCCCGCTCACGCTCATCCGCGGCCAGACCCGCCAGCCGCCCGGCAAGCGACTGCCCCTCCCCACCACTGCCGTCGGCGGACGGTGCCCGTCGTCGAGCGGCGGGAACCAGCCCCTGCAACAGAACAGGCACATCCACGCCCTGAGCCCGCAAGGCACCAGCATCAATACCGGTCAGCGCCACAACCGGTTCCCGCGCGCTCAGCGCCGCATCGAACAGTCCCATCCCCTCCGACGACGACAGCGCACGCAACCCCATCCGCGACAACCTGCGCAGATCAGCCTCACCCAGATCCCCACTGATCGCACTGGACTCCTCCCACAGACCCCACACCATCGACACCGCGGGCAACCCCGCAGCCCGACGCAAACACGCCAACCCGTCCAGGAAGGCATTACCCGCCGCATAATTCGCCTGACCCGCCGTGCCCAGCAGACCCGCCAACGACGAATACAGCACAAACACCTTCAACCCGCACCCACGGGTCAACTCATGCAGATTCCACGCCCCGTCCACCTTCGGCCGCAGCACCCGCTCCAGCCGCTCCCGCCCCAACTGCGAAAACACACCGTCCTCGGCCACACCCGCCGTATGCACCACACCCACCAGCGCACGCTCCGCCGGCACCGCACCCAAAACCCCAGCCAACGCCCCACGATCAGCCACATCACACGCGGCGAACTCCACCCGCGCACCCGCAGCCTCCAGATCCGCCCGCAGCTCCCCAGCCCCAACAGCCGCCTCACCAGCACGACTCAGCAACAGCAACGACCGCACCCCGTGCTCACCCACCAAACGCCGCGCCACCATCCGGCCCAACGTCCCCGTCGCCCCCGTCACCACAACCGTGCCATCACCCCACTCGATGACCTCACCAACACCAACACCAACACC
>NZ_JBHXJG010000504.1:0-1021 GCF_042723425.1 Streptomyces sp. NPDC058375
CTGAGGATCCGGGCCTCGGCCGTTCGCCGCCCGCCCCGGCGCCGTACGCCGGACGCTCGGACATCCCTCCCGGACGCTGAGCCATGGGCGGGGCCGCCCCGGCCGCGCGAGGCTGGTGCCATGACTCAGGCAGACGCGACCACAGACGCGACCACAGACCCGACCTCCGCCGCGACCTCCGTGCCGGGCCCCGTACTCGTGATCGGCGGCACCGGCAAGACCGGCCGCCGGGTGGTGGCCCGCCTCCGCGAGCTGGGGGTGGAGACCCGGGCGGCCTCGCGCTCCGGCGACACCCCGTTCGACTGGTCGGACCCCACCACCTGGCAGGCCGCCCTGGACGGGGCCGCCGCCGTCTACATCACCCCGCTCGACGCCTCACCCTCCCCGACGCCCGCCTTCGTCGAACAGGCCGTCGCGAGCGGGGTGCGGCGGCTGGTGCTGCTCTCGGCCCGGGGCACGGACGTGCCCGGCTACTTCGGCCCCGCCTACGAGGACGGCGGACCGCACGGCGAGGGCGAGCGGGCGGTGCGCGCCTCCGGGGTGGAGTGGACGATCCTGCGGCCGGGCTGGTTCTCCCAGAACTTCAGCGAGGGCGTCTTCCTCGACGGCGTACGCGACGGGGAACTGGCGCTGCCCACCGGGGACGGGAGGGCCGCGTTCATCGACGCCGACGACATCGCGGACGTGGCCGTCGCCGCGCTCACCGAGGACGGCCACGCGGGCGAGGAGTACGGGCTCTCGGGCCCGCGCGCGCTCGGCATCGCCGACGTCCTGGACGAGATCGCGAAGGAGACCGGAAAGCGCGCCGCGTACGTCCCCATCGACACGGCCACCTTCCGGGCCGGGCTCGTCGCCGAGGGCTTCCCGGAGGTGGAGGCCGGCCTCTGGACCGACGCGCTGGAACCGATCACCACGAGCCGGGAGGCGCCCGTCCTGGACGGGGTGCGCCGGGCGCTCGGCCGGGAGCCGCGCGACTTCGCCGACTTCGTCCGGGACGCGGCGGCGAAGGGAGTGTGGGGCC